>JAATGX010000100.1 GCA_015688915.1 Desulfuromonadales bacterium | reverse complement strand
TCCCCCTTTTTCAAAGGGGGACTTGTCACGTGAGCGCTGGTAGCGGAAGATCAGCGCTCACCAGGAAACCAACTACGTATCATGTCGAATTCGCACTGCCGACGTACATCCACACCCCCCCTTCCGGCGTTTGATTCAGCCGGCTGTTGCGGCGAATGAGCTCAATACCGGCGGAGTCCAGCGTGTCCCCCTTCTGGAGCAGCAGCACCCCGGTGGCACTGGAAAAATCCCGCGAAAGTTGCATGCCGGAGATCAGCTCACCCGGCGGGACCTCGACCTCGCCGGTCGTGTCCGACTTTTTCTTCTTGAAATACAGGATGCGGGTGATCATCGTAAAATATGAAATCAGCCGGGGGTCGAGCAGGGAGCCGGCTTGAAGGCGGGCACTCATGAGCGCGTACTCGTCACGCTCGCACGATACGGAGCTTGCCGCGCGTTCGATGACGGCCGCCATGGCTACCAGGCGGGCGCCGAGGGGGATGTCGTCTTCTTTCAGCCCATCGGGAAAACCGCTCCCGTTGTAGGCTTCGTGATGGCCGCGCACCATGAGCCCCACATCCCGGAGTTCTTCGAGCGCCGTGAACAGTTCCTGCCCCCGCACGGGATGGGCGTGAAATTCCTTCAGTTCGTTATCCGTCATCTCGGATTCGTGCTTATCCGACGAGCCCCGTCGGGTTCCGAGGGTCCCGGCATTGTGCAGCAGCCCGGCCAGCCTGACCTTTGCCACATCCTCCGCGGAGAGCTTCATCTTGCGAGCCGCATCCCCGGCCAACTCGCTGACCGCCCGGGAACAGACGCCGAAGCGGTCTTCCATCAGTTCGAAAACCCCGGACAACAGCTCCACGCTCTGCACGTACCTTTGCAGCCCGGCAGCCCGTTCCTCCGCGGACATGAGCGCCTCGGTCCTTGCGCGTATGTTCGCGATGCTCTGCAACAGCCGCTTTTTGAGGTTGCTGTTCCACTCCTCCAGTTCGTCCTGCGCCTCGCTCAGCGCCAGGTGGGCCTTGACGCGGACGCGCACGATCGCGCCGACGACCGGCTTTGTGAGGTAGTCCGCGCCGCCCGCCTCGAATCCGCGCTCCTCATCCCCCGGATTGAGCAGGGCCGTCACAAAGATGACCGGAATATTTTTCGTGGCCGCGTCCGCCTTGAGGGCCCTGCACACGTCATAGCCATCCATATCCGGCATCATGATATCGAGCAGGATGAGGTCCGGCAGGGTTTCCCGGGCGATTTGGACAGCCTCGCTCCCCCTGGTGGCGATCCTGACGGTGTACTCCGGGGAGAGAATCGCCTCTAGCAGCGAGGTATTCTCCGGGGTATCGTCAACCACCAGAACGGTTCGTACCTTTTCCTGTTTTTCGGTCATCTGTTCCCCCTTGCTTCGAAAACCTCCGCAAAGTGCTCGTGGATGTCACTGAACGCATTCAGCACCTGTGGATCAAAGTGCCGCGGCAGGGTGCGGCCGTCCCCTTCGAGAATGATGCGGCAGGTGGTGTCGTGGTCAAAGGCCGGTTTGTAGCAGCGGGCGTTGCGCAGGGCATCATATTGGTCGGCCAGGTTCATGATGCGCCCTTCGATCGGGATCTGTTCGCCGGAGAGCCCGTAGGGATAGCCGCTGCCGTCGTAGCGTTCGTGATGGCTGAGGGCGATCCTGCCCGCCGTGCCCATTCGATGGTTGCCGCCGATGATTTTTGAGCCATATACCGTGTGCATCTTCATCTCACGCCATTCGTCATCGGTCAGCTTGTCCGGTTTCTTGAGGATGGCCGGAGAGATGTGGATCTTTCCCACATCGTGCAACGAGGCCTGAATGCGGATGACCTTCACGAATTTTTCGGGCATGCCGAGGTGTTCGGCAAGCAGGGCGCAGTAATCGCCGACCCGCAGGACGTGATCACCGGTATCCTCGTCATTCGCCTCCGATGCCCTGGCAAGGGCGAGCACCGTGTATTCGAACGCGGATTCCGTGTCCCTGACCTGGGCGGCGAGGGATCTCAGGAAGAGACTCTGCATGACAATGCTGCTCAACACGGTTGCATCGTGGGCGGTGACTTCCCGCCCGTAATTGAGGGCAATGAGGCAGAAGCTTTCGTTGGCGTATCGGACCATGTTCGAGACCGGGATGGAGAGCCTCCTGAATTCCCTGACAAGGGGCGATGCAATCAGTCCGGCATCGTCTTCATTGCAAAAATCCAGGACCGGGGTATCGCTGCCGGAGAAGGCCGCTGCGTGATCGATAGTTATTTCGACGGTGCTTTTGTCCATATCCTTGCCCGCGGAATCGTAGCGCAACCACCGGTAGCCGCCCGCCTGATCCGGCATCCCGATAACGATGATCTGCGGACCGTCTGACAACTGGAATCTGCCCCTGATGATCTGCCGGACGATGCTGTCTATCTTTTCCCGGAAATCGAACGTGACCGGATCGAAATCAGTGATGGTCTGCTCGCCGAACGCACTCAGCCTCGCTATGGTGCGGTACGCCGACGTCAGTTGGTCGTTCAGCGACTTGACGTGCAGGAGCATCGCTATCCTGGCCAGCACTTCAGCGGTGTCGAACGGTTTGGAGATGAAATCCTCGGCCCCGGACTCGATTCCCCGGATGCGATGTTCCGTGTCTGCCAGCGCGGTGATCATGACGACCGGGATGGCGCCGTATTCTTCATCGGACTTGATCCGGCGGCAGACCTCGAAGCCGTCCATTCCCGGCATCATCACATCCAAAAGGCAGATGTCGATCCGCTGGGTTCGCATCTTCTGCAACGCCATCGGGCCATCCACCGCCGTGACCACATCGTACCCCCTGGGGGAGAGCATGGCCTCCAGCAGGCTGAGATTGAGCGGTTCGTCATCCACGCACAGGATTCTCGCCGTTCGTCGATTCATGGTTGTCCCTTCCCCCCCGGCAAGCCTGTCACCCTATAAACGGCAGGTACGGTAAATGCTTTTTTCAGGATCACTGCTTTCGGCCCTGGCGTGCGGCGCCCCTCGCGCGCTGCTGGAGGCGCTCGATTTCGGCCAGCACATCTTCGGGCTTGGTTTCCATTGCAAGGTCCGCGTCCGCCAGGTCGCTGTCGCCATCGTTGCTGATGCCGATCTTGTTTTGAATGGCGCGGAGCATTTGCAATACCCGCGTCAACTCGTGTTCGGTCAGCAGGCTGGTCTGTAGTCCCAGGTCGGTCAGGCGTCCGGTCTCCCTGGCCAGGAGGTTCTGGCTGATGAGCACGAATGTCGCCAGGAAAATCGCCTCCAGCGACACGACCATGGTCAGGAAACCGTAGGGATAGGGGTCGAAAGCAGGGATGCCGAAATACCCGGCGTTGAGAACGAACCAGACCAGAAACCACACGATATGCACATAAAAGAAGAGCATGCTGCCCGAATACGCGGTCATGGCGTTGGCGATGCGGTCTTGCAGGCTTTGCTCGCGGGTCGCCTTCTGGCGGACGTTGATGATCTTGCGGATGTTCCGCTGCATGACGCTGGACAGCGCCGGATTGTCTTCCCTGTGCTCTTCCAGTTCCTTGTGCAGCAGACGCGCTTCCAGCATGTTGTGGACACGCGTCAGCACCTCGACCAGCTCAAACGGTTTGGCTATGAAATCTTTTGCGCCGGCTTGCAGAGCCCGCTCCTTGTGGCCCGGTTCGGCGGTGATGACGAGCACCGGCGGGTAGTTGTCCGGTTCGGCTTTCTTCAGGCATTCCATCACCTGGAATCCATCCATGCCGGGCATCCTGATATCCAGCAGGATAAGGTCGTAGCGATTGTGGCGATACAGTTCGCAGACCTTCTGCGGATTCATGGTGGATGCAACGGACGTGTACCCGGCGTTGCGCAGCGTACGTTCGAGCAAAAGGATATTGGGTTCCTCATCGTCTACGATCAGGATGCCCGCTTTGAGAATATCGGCCGGGGGGATCACGGTCATTCCTCCGTATGCGGTTGTTCCGGGCCGGGATGGTGTCCCGCATATTCCAGCGCCCCATCCAGCGCAGCCATGAATTCGTCGACCTTGATCGGCTTTGTTATGTAGCGGAAGAACCCTTCGTTCAGCCCTCTCTGAATGTCCGGCAGCATTGCATTTGCGCTGACGGCAATGACGGGGATGTGCGCGGTGGCCGGGTCTGAACTCAGTAGTTTCAAGACTTCGAAACCGTTGATGCCGGGCAGGTTGATGTCCGTCAGGATCACATCCGGCCGGGAACCGCGCGCAATCTCGATGCCGGCGGTCCCGTCAGTGGCGGTCAGCAGGCTGATGTCCGGGTGGCGCGCGATGATGCGCTCGACCAGTGTCAGGTTCGCCGGGTTATCCTCCACATAGAGCAGGGTGCGTTGTTGTTTACCGCGAGGCGCCCGTGGCCGGGCCACCGCCGCTGCATCGGCTTCCGCGAGGGAGCTATGCGGGTCATCGGCCGAGATGAGTTCGAACCAGAACTCGCTCCCCACCCCGACGGTACTTTCCACTCCGATTTCGCCCGCCATCAGTTCCACCAGCCGCTTGGCCACCATGAGGCCGATACCGGTGCCTTCCTCAGCGCTCCCCTCCTGGCCGAGTCGATTGAACGGTTGAAAGAGCTGTGCCAGTTGCTCCGTGCCCAGGCCGGCGCCGGAATCTCTGACACTCACGCGAACGCGTCCCGGCGTGTTTTCGGCGCATTTCACCTCGACCGTTCCCTGCGTGGTGTTATATTTGACCGCATTGGAGAGCAGGTTGACGAGCACCTGCTTTACCCTGGTCCGATCCGCCAGAACAAAGCGCGGCATGTCGAACCGCGGCAGGATCATGCGGGTGCCGTGTTGGTGCGCCTGCGGTTCGATCATGCCCAGGCATTCCTGTATGACCTCGGCCAGCGACACCGGCTCCCGGGACAGCGGCACCTGCCTGGATTCGATCTTTGCCAGGTCGAGGATCTCGTTGATCAGCGTCAGCAGATGCCATCCCGCCTGGAGGATCTGGGTGATGCTTTCCTTCTGGGCAGGTGTCGGTGACGGAGAATCGGTCTCCATCAGTTGGGCGAACCCCAGAATGGCGTTGAGCGGGCTGCGCAGCTCGTGGCTCATGCTGGAAAGAAATTCCGATTTCGCGAGATTGGCTTTCTCCGCCGCTGACCTGGCGTTCTTGAGCTGGTCGCTCAGTGCCTTGACATGCAGAAGCATCGTTATCCTGGCCAGCACCTCGGAGGCGTCAAGCGGCTTGGTGATAAAATCCTCGGCACCGGCCTCGGTCCCCCGGATGTGATGTTCCCTGTCCGCCAGAGCGGTGATCATGATGACCGGGATGGCGCCGTGTTCTTCATCGGACTTGATCCGGCGGCAGACCTCGAAGCCGTCCATTCCCGGCATCATCACATCCAAAAGGCAGATGTCGATCCGCTCAGTCCGGATTATCTCCAACGCCTCCGGGCCATTCACCGCCGTCACCACATCATAGCTCCGGGGAGACAGCATGGCCTCCAGCAGGCTGAGGTTGAACGGTTCGTCATCCACACAGAGGATCCTCGCCCTGGGTGCATTCATGGCTGCGGCTCCATACCCAGCCACTGCCTTACCAGGCCGGGCAGCTCCCGGGTGTTGATCGGCTTGGAGAGGTAGCCGTCGAATCCGGCTGCCAGGAATTTTTCCTGGTCTCCCCGCATGGCAAAGGAGGTCAGGGCGATGATCTTCAGCCCGCTGGTCGCCGGGTCCCCCTTCAGAATGCGACTGGCGGTCATGCCGTCCATGCCCGGCATCTGGATGTCCATCAGGATCAGATCCGGCATCAGTTCCCTGGCCAGGGCGACCCCCTCCTCACCGTCGGAAGCCACCGTTATCTCGTGACCGTGAAAGGTCAGGATATCCCTCAGCAGGAGCCGGTTGTTTTCATTGTCTTCAACGAGCAGTATCTTGTACGGCATCGTAATTGTCTCCCGAGAGCTGCGGTCTTTCCGCCGATTGATTTGCGGGGGGGTCTTTGGCCATCTGTGTGAAGGGGATGGTGAAGTTGAACCTGCTTCCCGCGCCGAATTCGCTTTCCACCCAGATCCTGCCGCCGTGCAGTTCCACGAAGCGCCTGGTCAGCGCCAGGCCGAGGCCGGTGCCTTCGTGCGCCTTGGTATAGGCCGATTCCAGTTGGGTGAATGACTGAAAGAGCTTTGAAATGTCTTCCTCCTTGATCCCCATGCCGGTGTCCGCCACGGTGATTTCGATGAAATCGCCGTCTCTCCGGGCGCACACGTTGACCGTTCCATCCGCCGGGGTGAACTTGACCGCATTGGAGACCAGGTTGAACAGGATCTGCTTCAGCTTCCTCTGGTCCGCCACGATAGTCATATCGGCCTGCGGTGCGAGTTCCAGGTGGAGATGTATTCCCCCTTTCAGGGCCTTTTCCCTGAGCATCATCATCGAGGCGTTCAGTGATTCCCGCAGTGAGAAATTGCTCAGTTCGAGCACCATCTTGCCCGACTCCACCTTGGAGAGGTCGAGGATGTCGTTGATCAGGGAGAGCAGGTGTCTGCCGCTGGTGAGGATGTTGTTCACATATCCCCGCTGCTTTTCATTGACAGGGCCGAACATCTGGTCTTGTAGCACCTCGGAAAAGCCGATGATGGAGTTGAGTGGGGTGCGCAGTTCATGGCTCATGTTGGCCAGGAAGTCGGATTTCGCGAGATTGGTTTTTTCCGCCACGGACCGGGCGCTCTCCAGTTCGATATTCTTTTCCTGCAGCGCCTGGTCCAGGCGTTTGCGCTCCGTAACGTCACGTGCGGCGGCGAACACCCCCTGCAGCTTCCGGTCCCGGTCGTAGAAGGTGGTCGCATTGAAGGAGACCACCGTTTCCTTGCCGTCCCTGGCGCGGGCGGTGAGTTCGTAGTTGGTGACCTTCTTTTCCCGCAGCACCTGCTTGATGCTCATCTCGGCCCGGTCCGGGTCGGTGAAGTAGTTCTGGAACGGCGCGCCGATCAGTTCATCGCGGGTGCAGTCAGTGAGCACCTCCATCTGCTTGTTGACATCGGTGATGATGCCGGACGGATCGGTGGTCATGATCGCGTCGATGTTGGATTCGAACAGGGAGCGGGTGTAGAATTGGTGGTCGCGCATTCGCTGGCTGAGCTGCTTCTGCTCGGCCTCGATCTGCTTGCGCGCGGTGTTGTCGGTGCCGATCAGCAGGTAGCCGATGATGGCGTCCTGGTCGTCGCGCAGGGCCGTGACCGATACGACCGCCGGGAAGCGGCTGTTGTCCTTCCGGATGTAGGTCAGCTCGTAGATGTCCTCGATGCCGCGCGACGCCTTGAACGCCAGGGCCTCGAAACCCGGCGAAATGACGGTTCCGAGTTCCAGGCTGAGCGCCTGCGCGCGCGCCAT
>JAATGX010000076.1 GCA_015688915.1 Desulfuromonadales bacterium | reverse complement strand
GCAAGGAGAACTCATTGAATGGATTGATTGCAACGGTCCCGCCACTGAAGCGGCTCTGGATGACAGCTCTGTTCTTATCGTGGACGACGACGGGGATTACCTGCTGATGTCCCGCCTGTGCCTCATGGCACAAGGGTTCAAGGTGACCTGCGCCGCAAGCGGGGCGGAGGCGCTTGCGCTTTTGAAATCAAGCCCGTTTTGCCTGATGCTCACCGACTACAACATGCCCGACATGGACGGCCTGAGGTTGTCCGAAGAGGCTCTGAAAGCCGCTCCAGGGCTGACCATCGTCATGGTGACCGGGGATCCCGTGGTGCAACTTACCCCAATTGCCGCTGAATCGGGCGTCTGCGCCGTTCTGTCCAAACCTCTCGATATTGAAGCGCTGCTCAAGATAGTTCACGCGGAGCGAGAGCAGGCCGCCTATGCTGAATCCGTGTCAAACAGGCCCCTTTGAGGGTCCGGCCGTTTGCGGCAGCTTCCTGAGGATTGCCGCTATCACCGCTGCGAACCCGAGCCATATCAATCGGATCTGGTAGAAGAAAGCCAGACGCCTGGCGATCGGCCAACGACACGGATACACTTGGATCAACTTTCAGGATTTTGTATACCTTGCAGGTCTCGATAACTTTCAACATCTCCGCTGCTTGCCGGTCGTCAAGCCGTACATCTTTCAGATCAATGCTGACCTTGATACCGGCCAATCGGGCTTTGTCCGGCGTGACCCCCGCCTCGGCTTCAATGGTAAAGCCATTGTGGCTGATCTGATGATCCACCAGGTAGTCCCTGACGTAATGCCCCATGCAGCCGCAGAGACTGGCGAGCAACGCATCTATGGGGTTTACCCCCTTGCCTTCCGTATCGAACACAAAGCCGGCATGCCGGGTGGTTGCATAGTGCCTTGAATCCCCATTGTTTTCTATCGATGCCTTGTACATAAATATCTCCTTTCTTGGTAGCACTGCATTATATTCCGATTTACTATCTACCTTCAAAGATCCTGCCTTGCCCGACAAGCGACTCCGTTGACGATATGAATGCTTCCAGCAGGTTCGTAAGCGGCTCTACCGTGGGTCTTTCAATGGTTTCATTAGTGAAGGCAAAAAGGGTTACCAGCGTTGGATGTCCAGCATACCCGCTGCCAAAGCCAAGGGTCGTCCTGACGCCGTTGGCTGCCACGAAATCCTGCCTTGGCACGATCATCCGTCCCTGGTCATCCCTGTCCATCCCGGCATCTTCGATATGGAGCATACCTCGGTACCGGTCCGCGCGTCCCGTAGAGGCGACCTTCGTCTCCCAGTCGTCGATCAGTCCCAGGTCAAAGCCCACGCTCTCCAATTGCCGGGAGAGCATGGATAGGGAGGCAACAAATGCGGCGGAAGCCAGGGGGATGCAGCGGAAGTGCGATGAAGTGCGACGGTCGTTCCACTCCGGCAGCCGCCCCCGGCTGCCAAGCAGAGTGAACATGGGGGTGGCATCGTGGATGAGATGGGAGGTATTCGTGGCGCGTCCCCTGCCATCCACGAACAGCCGGTCTTCTTCCTGTAGTGCGTCGTGACGCACGGTGATAAAGAGCCGCAGCAGCACCAACGAACCGCTGAACCACCCATAGACCAAGTCCACGAATCTCTGGGCTGCAGTCTGCGCACATGGGCAGCCGGAGATCACGCCCATCTCCGTACTTAACGCTTCGAAATCGGCGGCAATAGCTTCCGACATCCGCTTTGCCATGGCATCCTCCTTATCCCCTGTTTGCAGTCGAATATACTGGTAGTCAGGGTAAGTGCGTAGATGTAGCGGCTCGTATTTGTCATGGTAACAGTTATCGACCAAAACAGACTGTTACTGTGATTTTTTGCGGAAACTGTATTTGTCTCACGAAAAGGATTGAGGTAGAGTAACGCGGGAGACAAGGCCGACGGATCGAACGAGGAGGCGGCAATGCTGCTTTATGAAGAGGTTTCAGCCAGGGTAAGCGAGATGATCCGGAAGGGGACGTACCGGGCCGGGGAGCGGATACCGTCCATTCGGGCCCTGAGCCGGCAGATGCGGGTCAGCGTCAACACGGTCATGGAGTCCTATGGCCGCCTGGAGAACTCGGGGTTGATCGAGGCGCGCCCCCAATCGGGGTACTATGTCCGTTCTCCCCTGCCGGAAGCACTCTCCGGCGCGGAGATCAGGGGAGCAATGGAGGATATCGTCCCGAACCCCGTAACCATCGGCGATACGGCGCTGCAGGTCATGGCTGCCCTGGCCAGCCCCGCGCTCGTCCCGCTCGGTGGTGGAGTTCCGAACCCCGACCTGTTGCCCATGGACAAGCTGCACCGGATGCTCGCCTCCGAAGCAAAGCGCTTCCGCTCCCAGAGCATTGCCTACCCGCCGGCACAGGGACACAAACGGCTGCGTACCCAGATTGCCAAGCGTTCGCTCAACTCCGGCTGCCCCCTGGCACCGGATGATATCGTTGTCACCTCGGGGTGCGTGGAGGCCATGAACCTGGCGCTCCAGGCGGTGTGCCGCCCCGGCGACACCGTTGCCATCGGCTCTCCGGTCTACCCTACTTTTCTCAAATCGATCCAGTGGATGGGGCTGAAGGCGCTGGAAATCCCCTCCAACGACCAAGGCATGAACTTGGAAGTCTTGGAATACGCCATCCAACACAACCCGATCAACGCCTGCATCACCATAGCCAACTTCAACAACCCACTTGGGAGTCTCATGCCGGACACAAAGAAAAAAGAACTGGTCAGACTGCTGGCAAAGCACGACACCCCGCTCATTGAAGACGATGTCTACGGCGATCTGGCGTACGGCCCCAGCCGTCCCGTCTCGACCAAGGCCTTCGACGAGAAGGGGCTGGTGCTCTACTGCGCCTCGTTTTCCAAGACATTGGCCCCCGGTTACCGAGTCGGCTGGATCGCCCCCGGCAGGTTTAGGGAAAAGGTGGCACAATTGAAGACACTGCTCAACATCGCCACCGCCTCACCTACCCAGTTCGCCATCGCCGAATTCCTCACCAACGGTGGCTACGATCACCATCTGCGAAAGATCCGCCGGGTCTACGCCCGGCAGACGGCCCTGCTCCGGGATGCGGTCGGCCGCTATTTCCCGGCGGGAACACGGGTCAGCCACCCCGAGGGAGGGTATATCCTGTGGGTGGAGATGCTCGAAGCATTCGATAGCTTCAAACTGTACAAGGCGGCTGTCAGGGAGGGGATCGGCATCGCACCCGGCAGGATCTTCACCTTGGGCGACCGGTACCGAAACTGCTTCCGTCTCAACGCCGCTTTCTGGTCGGAGCGGATGGAGCAGGCGGTGGAAACGCTGGGGGGAATAGCGGAAGGGATTGGTGTTACACGGCGCTCAGGCCGCGACAGGTACGTTTCGCTGTGATTTCGGAGCCGGCCTTTTAACACCGTGAGAAGCCCGTTGTCTCAACTCCCACCCATCACAGGCAAGGCCTATATAGATGGGTATCGGTTTATGGCCGCAGTGGTAGTAGATCACGGTTCTTCTGGTGAGACCGAGCGCTTCTGCCGCTGTTGTGAGAGAAAGGCCATTGTTCTTCATCCAATTGTTGAATGCCTTCACGGGGAAGGCCTTACCTGCCTGCTCACGAGAGAGGCGGTAGAGCGTGTCAACGTCAATCCCCATGTCGATTTCGCACCACTCTACCCCGTGCCCCCACTCCTCAACCCGCACATTGGAAAACAAAGGAGGCTCCGCGATCCGTTCGTATCCCGGAGAGGTCAAGTAGGACGACACATCGACGGTAAGGGTTTTGCCCGTGGAAAGTTCAACTTTCAGGGTTGTGGGCAGAATCGCCTCCACATTGGTGACTTTCATATTATCTCCCAGGATTCAGCCGCTTCCATTCCTGAAGCAACGTTGCCTTATTGTGCCATGCCCAAGCGCAGGCTGCCTCAAGGACGGTAACGGGCGGTTTTCCGGCAAGCACATCAAGCGTTTCAATGGATACTGATGCTTTTCCATCCGGCCAACGCAGATGAAAGTGGGGAATGCCGTGCTCATTGCCCAGCAGTTCAATCTTCCAGTTTCTTTCACGCTGCATTACGGTCATGTCATGTATGGTAGTGAATTTAATTCACTTGTTCAAGGTAAAATGCACCACGGCCTCTAGTTCATTTCTGGCAACGCGAACAGAAAACCGTGCTCCGGTTCCCGAGCCGGATCTCCTCCAGCGCCCCGTTGCAGCGGGTGCAAAGCCCCTTGCCCCGGCCGTAGACAGCGAACTCCAGAGGATGATAGGCGGTCGTTTCCTCCGCCACCCGGTAAGTGCTCCCCTGCTCGATGGATTCCCGCAGCACTTCCTGGATGGTGAGGGCCAGCCGGTCGCACTCCTCCTGCGTGAGGGAGCAGGCGAGCCGGTCGGGGCGAATGGCGGCGCGAAACAGCGCCTCATTGGCGTAGATGTTCCCGACCCCGGCAAGCAGTGCGGCGTTCATGATCAGCAGCTTCACCGCGACCCGGCGCGACCGGCTCACCCTGAAAAGATAGTCTCCGCCAAAGGCGGGGGTCAGCGGCTCCGGGCCGATGCCGGCCAGAAGGGGGTGCGTCAGGGGATCGTCCGTAGTCCAGATCACGGTGCCGAATTTGCGCGAGTCGTGGAGGCGCAGCGCCGAACCATCGGTGAGGCGGACGTCCAGATGATCATGTTTGCCGGGAAGCGCAGGATCGGGGATATGTCGGAGAAATCCGGTCATGCCCAGGTGGATGATGAGCCACCCGGTTTCACAGTCGAACAGCAGGTACTTGCCCCGCCGCGCCACGGAACGGATGGTGCGGCCAGCCAGGAGCGTTGCCAACTCCGCCGGAATCGGGAGACGGAGTTTCGGCGCCCGGATCTCCACCCGCTCGATGCTTTTGCCCACCACCGCACGCTCCAGACTGCGCCGGGTCAATTCCACCTCAGGGAGTTCCGGCACCATCACCTCCCGTGGCCCATCCAGCCTCCCTCATACCGTTCTTCCAAACCATGCTACCGGAAAACAACGGCGGTCTCCCCTTCGGCATACACCTGAACGCTGATCCTGTCCTTCTGCACCAGCACATCGTTCAGCTTTATGGCCTTGACGCTCCCCTTCAGAACGATATTCTCCGTCAGCTTGACTTGGGACATGGCCTGACGGGCCATGTCCCGGGCCTGATCCAGTTGCGGCGTCATGTCCATCATCAGCTTTTCCTGGATGATGCCCCGAATGGCGCCGTGCAGCAGCCAGCCGGCCGATTGCACCAAGAGGCTTTTGCTGTTCATATCAAAGTCCACATCTGCCATGGAAACCACGTTGGTCCGGGGATCGAGCACCGGCTTGCCGGTCAGGTAGAAGGTCCCGTCGAAGGCGCCGACAGTTTCCACCTTTACCACCAGTTTGTCGCCGTTGCCGTACACATCCAGGGCCTTTATGGTGATCCGTCTGCCGTCGGACGCAAACTCCTTGTTGAGCAGCAACGGAGAGGCAATGGCAAGCATGTCCCGGTAATAGAGATCGGCATTCAGAGAGACGCGGAAGCTCCTGTCAATGCTGTTCACCAGCGTCAGATTGGGCAGGGCCACCGGAGGGCGGGCCGCCGGCTCCGGCCCCACCACCAGTTCGGCAAAACTTTGGAGGCCGAGATTCAGCCGCACCTGGTTGTGCTGGGCATACAATGGTGACAGCATGACGTTCTGCGGCGTCAACCGCAGCCAGGCGTTGTACCGTTTGTCCAGCAGAACCGGCTTCTGGGCGGCGAGCCAGACCTTGGCGATCTGGGGTTTCAACGGGTATTTGGCATTGATCGTTTTGCTGATGACATCGGACAGGAGCCTCTGCACCGGCTGGGTAATCCCTTCCACGATGCTGCGCGGCTTGATGGAGAGCGGGCCGATACCCACATCCTCGGCAAGCAGGTCGCTCAGGCCCATGTAGTAGATCTCGGCGCTCAACCGCCAGTCGGAGGTGATCCTGGCTGCCAGTTTGAATCTCAGCTTGAAGTAAACCGGCGGGATATCGAACATCCCGTAGTTCAACACCAGGGAAATCGGCACGGTCAGATACAGGTAATTATCAACGGCGCTCACGGCCATCGGCCCGTTTCTCTTGATATCCGCGGTCAGACCCCGGTATTTGGTGGACCCCTTGTAAATGTCGATGGCGATCGCCTGGTTCAGGATTTTGGTCAGGTCGGCCGCTGTCGCCTCGATCGGCACGTACACCGTGGACATCTCCCGTTTCAGCTCCGTATGAAAGGCCTGATCCTGTGGTTGCTCGGCAATCATCGGTTTTACGCCGGAACAGGAGGAGAGGGTCAGTGCAACCAGTACCGGTCCAAGTAGCGTAAAAGCCCTTTTAAGCAGATTCATGATCTTGTTGTCCTCGTTTCTGAGTGGTTTTTGCGTATTCTCAGGATCTGTGTGACCGGCCTTGCCGCGGTGAAATCTACGCGGCACAATCTCTCCAACGCAAAAACCGCCCGGCCGATGATTCTCCGGCATGGCGGTTCAGTGCAAAATTGAGAGTGCCCCATGGTTCGTTTCCAGACTGCATGAAAAGGGACGGCGGCTGGTGGATGAGACATTTGTAGACCTGTCGGCCGGAGACTGTCAAGGGTAAACACCGTGACAACATGCAATCTCACCGGAGAAACGCCACATTTGCAACCGACTTACGAGCAACAGTTCCCCCCGCCCAACTTCCCGAGCTTCCGTTCCCGCAGCCATTCGTTGATCATCCCCGAGGCGCAGCCGACCCCGGCGTCCACCGTGATGGCCTTGACCGGGCAGTTCAGGGCGCAGGCGCCGCACTCCATGCAAACATCCCGGTCGCGCAGGGAGGCTTTCCGCCCCGCCAGCAGGAACACCTGGTGCGGGCAGACCTCCAGGCAGCGGCCGCAACCGATACAGGCCGCCCGATCCAGTTTCAGGGTGACCACATCCTTCAGATACCTGAAGCCTTTCATAGCTCCTCCGCCGTAACCACCCCCGACCCCTCCTGAATCAGGAGGGGAGCAAGAATTCCCCTCCTTGCCAAGGAGGAGCCGGGAGTGGTTGATAGTTCTTTCCTACAAGAATCTACTTGCCACCAACAAAACAACACCCATCAACAACGCGCCCCCCATGGCCGGCAGGGCGATAACCATCTCCTTCTTAACCCCGGAACGGGAGGTAAAGGGGGAACAGCCGGTGAAGCTGAGGGTATGGAAGGCGCTCACTGCCGGCAAGGCCAGAAAGATCGCCACCATCACCGGCACGCTCCGGGCACCGCCGGCCAGCAGATAGAACAGCCCGCCCCACACCAGCCCCACAGCCGCACCCTTGAGGGCAAAACTCCTTCCCGGCAGCCAAGGGAGCAAAAGCGGCCCCAGCACGATCCCGGCCAGCACCGCGCCCAGATAGGCGGCAAACGACCAGATCCCTGCCGCGAGGTTGCCCAACGCAGCCGCCGACAGCAGGGCCACGCCGCCGACGATGGCGATGGACTTGAGCGCCAGCACCAATTCAACCGGGATCAGCACCAGCCGCTCGTAGAAGGTGAAGGTCAGTTCCCGCATGGCCGGCGTGGTCATCATGCCGTTGTCCAGGTACTCCGGCAGGTCCGCAGCGCGGATGGTGGCGTAGCTCACGTTGAAACCGGTCCGCCGGGCCACCTCGTTGGCCGACACACCGGGCGCACCCAGGATTGGCAACAGCAGCTTGCGATGGCTGACAACCTCGGCCAGGCCGCTGGCCGCGATACGCCGCACCAGTTCCCCGGTGCCGAAGGTCCCCTTGCCGGCCGCGCACCAGACGTTGATGCCGTAGGTCTCCAGCACCAGCAGCCAACAGTTGCGCCCGGCCAGGGTGCAACGGACAATGTCGTAACTCATCTTGTAGTTGGCGGTCACCACCACCGGGGCATCCTCCGCCGGGTGGCCGACCGCATAGAGGCCGGGCGGCACCATGTAGCTCATCCGGCCGATACCCCAGCGGACCTTGCAGGCGCCCAAATGGTCACAGAAAGAGAGCGCCGTCGAGACGCGCGGCACCTGGCCGACTGGAGTTTCCAGCCATTCCAGGAAACCGGGCACCTTGTCACTGATTACTCCGCCACCTGCGGAGGTCGGGGGGCCTCAACAGGGGGGCTTGTCCTGGCCGTCGTCGGGGATGCTGCCGCACCGGGAGAAAAGAGGCTTTTTGTCCGCCTTTGTGACCTTTTTCGCTTTTCGTATCTTCATAATATGCTGTTCTTTGCGTATTTATTTGCAATATGCAATTATTTTATCCGCACCACAACAATCGCTCTTGGACAACGCCTCGTTCAACAGCCCGAGAGACCTGACCACGGTCTCCCGCTCGAACGAGGTCATGGAGGAGAACATCCACTCAACCCTGTCGGCCATGTAGCTGTCAATGCGCGCCACAACCTCATCCCCTGCCGCGGTCACCCCCAAGAGACTCACCCGCCGGTCGTCCGGCGACACGCGCCTGGCGACCAGCCCCTTTACCTCAAGGCTTTTGACCTGACGGCTGAAGGTGGTGACATCCATGCCCAACTCCTCGGCCACCCGCTGCATGGAGGGGCTGCCCAGCCGGCGGATCTCGAACAGGATGTGACTCTGGGCCATGGACACCTGCTCGCCGCAGCATTCGTCACAGCAGGCCGCGTTCAACAGGCCGAAGCGACGAACGAATATGCGCAACTCTTCTCCGATGGATTCCATGGAACCACCTCCTGATGAATCGACGCTAGCATTTTTATTTGCATTTTGCAACCAAATCGTATGTAATATCCCCAGGCATAAAAAAACCTCACATCAGGGGCCTTAGACAAAATGACCGAACATCTCTCCCGCAAACTCTCTTTCCTCGACCGCTGGCTGACCCTCTGGATCTTTGCCGCCATGGCCCTGGGCGTCGGCCTGGGGTGGTTCATCCCGGGCACGGAGCGGTTCATCAACCGTTTCCAGGTCGGCACCACCAACATCCCCATTGCGGCCGGGCTGATCCTGATGATGTACCCGCCATTTGCCAAGGTGAAGTACGAGGAGATGCCCGAGGTCTTCCGCAACAAAAAGATCCTGGGGCTGTCCTTGGTGCAGAACTGGCTGATCGGGCCGGTACTGATGTTCGTGCTGGCGGCGCTGCTGCTGCCGGACAAGCCGGAGTACATGGTGGGATTGATCATGATCGGCCTGGCCCGCTGCATCGCCATGGTGATCGTCTGGAACGAACTGGCCTGGGGGAACACCGAGTACGCCGCCGGACTGGTGGCCTTCAACAGCATCTTCCAGGTGCTGTTCTACAGCGTCTATGCCCAGTTCTTCATCACGATCCTGCCGCCGCTGGTCGGTCTGAAAGGGGTGGTGGTGGATGTGGGCATCGGCCGGATCGCCGAGAGCGTCTTCATCTACCTGGGCATCCCCTGCATCGCCGGAGCGCTCACGCGGTTCATGGGCGTCAAGACGCTGGGGGTGGAGCGCTACCACCGGGAAGTGGTGCCGCGCATCAGCCCCATCACCCTGATGGCGCTCCTGTTCACCATCGTGGTCATGTTCAGCCTCAAGGGGCAGTTGATCGTGCAATTGCCGCTGGACGTACTGCGCATCGCCATCCCGCTGCTGATCTACTTCGTGGTCATGTTCCTGGTATCGTTCTGGATGGGGAAACGGCTGGGGGCGGATTACTCCAAGACAACCACCCTGGCCTTCACCGCGGCCAGCAACAACTTCGAGCTGGCCATCGCCGTGGCCGTGGCCGTGTTCGGTCTGAACTCGGGCGCCGCCTTCGCCGCCGTCATCGGCCCCCTGGTGGAGGTGCCGGTGATGATCGCCCTGGTGAACGTGGCGCTCCGGTTTCAAAAGCGGCTGTTCGCCACGACATCCTGAAGCCTTTGCGGAATTTGTACCGGGGCGGTAACCGGGCCGTCACACACGTTTGGCAGTCTGTGCATCAATCAACCAACCAAAAAAACGGAGGAGTTCATGAAAAAAAAGATCAAGGTACTTTTCGTCTGTGTCCACAACAGCGCCCGCAGCCAGATGGCCGAGGCGTTT
>JAATGX010000196.1 GCA_015688915.1 Desulfuromonadales bacterium | reverse complement strand
GGGCCAGCAACTCCTCAACGGCAAACGGCTTGACCAGATAGTCGTCCGCCCCCAGATCCAATCCCTTGATCCGGTCATCCAGGCCGTCCCGAGCCGTGACGATCAGCACGGCGGTAGTGTCGCCCCGACCGCGCATCCGATCCAGCACCACCAAGCCATCCTCTTTGGGCAACCCCAGGTCAAGGACCATCACCTCGTACTCACCGGTTTCGACGGCATCCAGGGCTTGGACGCCGTCCCGAACCCAGTCCACGGCATAGGCGGCGTCCTTCAATGCCTGCATAGTCGCTTTGCCGATCATCCGGTCATCCTCAACCAGCAGCACCCGCATCAGTTCTCCTCTGCTTCCCCGTGGTTCGTCAAATATACCACATCGGTCCGGCACGACAACAGCAGAGCCGACAGCGCTAACGCCGTAAGATACACCATCCCCCAGGCCCAGAGGAGGTCGCTCAGGAAATGCCCCCCCTGGGCTATGCGGGCATAGCTCATGAGCAAGCCGAAACCGAGGCCGCCTGCCAACCACCTTCTGGCAATCGCAGGTTTGGTGCGACGATAGATGAAAAACGGCGCTGTCAGGTAGAACGCGGCTGAGCCATGTCCGCTGGGGAAGGAATGCCCCTGGCCGTCGATACCCGGCCGCCAGGGTTGGAGAAACTGCTGGGAACCACCAAATCCCAGTACCTCACGGGGCCGCGGGCGTCCCCAGTGATCCTTGAAAACGGCATTTACCAGCAGTCCCGGCCCCAGGGCCAGCAACAGAACCAGGAAAATTCCCCGACGGCGCCAAGGATGCCACGAGGATTTGAAACTGCCGTAGCAGGCGGCACACAGGCCGAATAGCGCAATGACAAGTGCAGGGTAACGATCCATGCGATAGAGCAGCTTCCAGGGGAACCGCTCTCCAACCGGCCACCCGCCGGACTGGTAGAAATAGGACGATACCGCCACGTCTGCCCCGGTAGCGGCAATTATGGCCGTTACTATTGCCAGAAATACGATTACGAGCAGCGCTTCTCGTCGAATGTTCGACTGCATGGGGTCTCCCGTTCTCAATCAGTGCTGTTTCCGTGCGGCCCGACAGTTGTGCGGGAAGGGCCGGGCCCTGCTACACCGCGGTATCTGTTCTCTGTCTCGTGCGGATCAGGGCATCCCAGAGTATCACCGTCATCACGAACAACAGACCGGTGCACATGGTACTGACGGAAAGGCCGAGATGGAGCTGTTGGCTCTCGGCAATCCAGTCGCCGATGGCCGTTCCGGCGGTACGTACGATTGCGATGGCAAACCAGTAGTATGCTGTGGTCGCAAGTGCTCTCCCACGGCCGGCATAGAGCACCAGTGCCAAGGTTGCCGCCAGTAGCAGGGGCGCTTCGCCGCTACCCAGTGTATGGGAACAAAGATCGCCAAAGACGGTTCCAAAAATGCCGGCCACAAGCATGGTCAGCCAGAATGTGCCGTTGGCTTTGGGTGACCCGGCCATGTTGTCCACGTCATTGTCTCTATTCCGTGCTGCCGACCGTGCGGACGAATGGCTGCTCCAGGCCAGGCCGGCCATGAGCAGTGCCAGTACGACGGATAGTAGCATGCGGTCGATATGCATGCCATGGCGTCCCGCCAGGAAGTCGGCGATATTGGTGGCAGCGGTACGAATAATGATAATGGCAAGCCAGTAGTAATAGTAATGCGGCGCTTTATCGGTCTGTTCGATGAATTTGACCAGCGCAAAAATGGCAGTCAACAACAATAAACCGCCACCAATGCCTAATCCACTGTTATGGGCGTAGAAATCTCCCAGGTTGGTGCCGAAGATGCTTGCCAAAGTAATGGCGGCCCAGTAGTGTTTACCTATGCTTGGTGTGTGAATATCTTTCACTTTTCGCGGTACCTCCCGGAGTTTATTCGTTGTAGAGCTCTTGTGGGATATGACTCTACGGGAGGAAACTTAGCTGGTAATTAGCTACCTGAGATCCCCCTCCGACAGCGGCTTTGAAACGCTACCGGGTATGAGCCCGAACCGCTTCGTGGCCGAGCCCCTGAGTCATGCGGTTACCCGATAAACATAGTTTTCCCTTGAAGATCGACGGTATTTTACGTATAAGTCAAGCATACGAAAATTCACCGGAGGCCCCGCATATCATGGACATCGTCGTGCTCCCCCTGCCACCCGAAAAAATGAAGACCAAAACCGCGGACCAATCCCGACTCGGTTTCGGCAAGCATTTCACCGACCGCATGCTCCTGGTGGAGTGGAAGGCCGGACAGGGGTGGTGCGACGCCCGCATCAAGCCCTATGAGCCGTTCGTGCTCGATCCGGCCTGCACGGTATTCCACTACGCCCAGGAGATTTTCGAGGGGCTCAAGGCCTACAAATGGGCGGACGGCCGCATCGCCCTGTTCCGCCCGGAGATGAACGCCCGCCGCTTCAACCAGTCCGCCGAGCGCATCTGCATGCCCGAGGTGCCGGAAGAGCTGTTCCTCAAGGGGATCGAACAACTCGTCTCCCTGGAACGGAACTGGATCCCCACCGCTCCGGGGACCTCGCTCTACATCCGCCCCACCATGATCGCGGTGGAACCGGTTCTGGGAGTCCACCCCTCGAACCACTACTATTTCTACGTGATCCTTTCCCCGGTCGGCGCCTACTACGCCGCCGGCTTCAATCCGGTCAGCATCCTGGTGGAAGACCAGTATGTCCGCGCCGCGCCGGGCGGCACCGGCGAGGCCAAGACCGGCGGCAATTATGCCAGTTCGCTCAAGGCCGGACTGGAAGCCAAGAAGAAGGGGTACGACCAGGTGCTCTGGCTGGATGGCCGGGAACGGCGGTTCATCGAGGAGGTAGGCGCCATGAACATGTTCTTCGCCTACGGTGACACGATCGTCACCGCCCCCCTGAACGGTTCGATCCTGTCGGGCGTGACCCGCGACTCGGTCCTGAAGCTGGCCCCGACCCTGGGCTACCGGGTGGAGGAGCGGCAGATCGACGTGAACGAGCTGTTCAACGACATCAGGGCCGGCAAGGTCACCGAGGCATTCGGCAGCGGCACCGCCGCCGTGATCACGCCGGTGGACAAGCTTTGCTACAAGGATGCGTGCCTGCAACTTACGGAGGGGAAGGTGGGCCGGATCACCCAGAAATTATACGACACCCTGACCGGTGTCCAGACCGGCAAACTGAAGGACGAGTTCGGCTGGATCAGGTTCGTGGAATAAACTAATTCCAATTTCAAATCAAAGATGAAATCAAGGCGGCGAGGATTGAGGCGACGAAGGCGTACAAGTAGTACGTTGAGGAGCCGAAGACGAGCCAACGAAGAGAGCGCTTTGATTTGGAATTGGAATAACGCCGACTTTGCAGGGGTAGGCTTCAAACCTGCCCCTGCCGGTATCCGGACATGGCAAAGAAAAACACCGACAACCTTCTCTCCAACAAACTCTGCACATCCTGCCGCCGCACGTGCAAGCAGGCGGCCAACGCTGTTGTTGCCTCCTGTCCCCGCTATTATCCTTTCAAGCGCAACCATGGCAGGCAAAAGCCCGAATTCACCTGGCAGCAGATGGACCTGGGACTCTGAACCCGCCCTCTCCCACCCCACCCCTGATCACCGCCGAACGCTGTACCGGGTGCGGCAGGTGTGTCGCCGCCTGTCCGTTGCGGCTCATCACCCTGGAAGTACGGGGCTACCGCAAAGTCGCTGCCATCCACTCTTCCCGGTGCTGCGACCGATGCGGCCTGTGCGCCGCGAGCTGCCCGGTGGCGGCGGTGACGATAGCCGCGGTTGACTGAGGTGGATCGGCCTCCGTCGTTCTCCCCCATTCCTGCCGCTCCCTTGGTTATTCGAGAAAAAATTGTCCCGCATTTCCTCATTTAATGATAAACTCGCCCGGCTTCGAGTATGGAGTTTCAATGCTTCCCGCAGGCCGACAAACGTTGCATCCGGAGACATGATGCGAGCATTCAGCGCGACAACACGACATCTGTCGATCATCTGCCTGCTTGGTGCCCTATCAGGGGCCATGGCCGCGCAGGCCCCCGTGAATCCCGCATCAAGACCTGACGCCGGGACATTGGAAGGTATCCCGGCGTCACCGGATTCGTCTCCACGAAAACAGCGGCAGGCAAAAAAACCGGCGGGAGCGATTGCAGCAGCATCCGACGACATCACGGTTACCGTCAGGCCCAATGATACCATTGAAAGACTGCTCATACGCGACTGCGGCCTGACAAGGGAGGAAACCGCGCCGTTTGCGGAGGAGGTCAGAAAAAGAAACAAGATCCTCAATATCAGGCGGCTCTATGCGGGGCAGGAGATACTTGTCCCCCGCAGGGGATGCCCATCTCCCGGCAGAACAGAAATTACCGCAGCACCATCATCCGATGCACCGCCGGCCGTGCATCCGCAAAACAGCCGAAACGCCACCGGCCATAGCGCCACAACCATCGCCGCGCGCCAGGGCGATCAACCGGCCGGAAACACGGCCGCACCGGCCACAAAGCCCGATGACCCGGCGGGAAACCCCATCGCCCTGCTCCGCCCGATATGGGAACATGACAATCCGGCGCGGCAGGGGACGCTGCCGCCGCTGACCTTCACATCCGGGACATTTTCCCTTTCGCTGGACCCGGCCCGTTATCCGGTTTTCTTCGCCATGGACGGAAGCAGGATACTGATCGATCAGAGGAAAAGCATCCCTCCCCGGTATCTGTCGCTTATGGCCGAACAGGAACCCACCCTGCGGGTCGTCACGGAATCGCCCGCCAACGGAAGGCGTTTCCTCGCGGCCTTGTTGGGCGCCAGCCGGTTCTATTCCGTCGAGGAAAACTTCACGCTGGCGTTCGGCGCCGACCCGAAGCTCACGGTCCGGTCCGATTTCAGAGTGGAACGGACCGCCGAGAGCCTTTTCAAGAGTGATGTTCTGCTGGTGAATGCGGAAAAGACGAAGTCTCCGCCCGTACTGGCCGCTTTTCTGAAAAAGGAGGGGTTTGTTCTGCATGAGCCGTTCTCGGCGCCACCGGCACGGCCAACCTCGCGGAACCGCCTGGTACGCGTCGCCGCAAAGACACAGCCGGAGATTGTGGACGCCCTGCTCTCGGCCCTTTCCCTGCGGGTCGAGCGCGACCAGCACCTGAAGGTAATCCCCGCCAGCGACAGCGGCATCGCCCTCTCCGTCAGGATCGAAAGAATCGTTGAGCATAACGGCCGACGATACGCGATCCTCTGTTCCGGAGATCCGACTGCCGGCACCATTGCCGCAATCCTCACGTCGGGCGGCATGCAGGTAGTGGCGTTGGAGGCTCGGGACGATTTCCGCACGGTGGCCGAAAAAATTCTGACAATCCTGGGAATACGCGCAACCTACGGTTTTCACCAGCTCTGGCCGGGGGATACGACGAACTATTCGGTCCAGATGTCCGGCATCCTGATTGAAGGAACGGAACCGGACCGGGGGTCGCTGTTCATAACCGACAGGGAACTGGACGGAATCACCCGGAGTCTTGTGGAAGAAAACGGCTACCGCGTGGGAAATCCGGGAGGCAGCGACTGAAGGCAACCTAGCAGGTTGTTGAATTTCAACTAGCTGTTTTTGCTGATTTATGATACATTTTTGCGCATAATACTTCGTAATCCTTGAGGAAAATTATGCGCGGACAAGACAGCCGGACTGAAGCACTCTTTGCGTATGTGACTCCAG
>JAATGX010000082.1 GCA_015688915.1 Desulfuromonadales bacterium | reverse complement strand
TCACATGCGATGCAAGTATATCCCAAGCCGCCTGTCTCGTAAACAACCTGACGTTATTTCGTGTATTTGCATTTTGCGATCACTATTGATAGTATTACCCCATATTCCTGCCGGGCTTTTGTCCGGTCCACCCACTCATCAGGATAAAAGGATACCATCATGAGATTCCACAAGGCTTTGGTTGTCGCAGCGGGCATGGTACTGGCGGTTTCCACGGCGCACATCAGCCGATCCCCTGCCATGGCAGCGGATGCGTCGGCACAATCCGCCTCTGTCCCGACCGATGCATCGGGTGATGGCGCCGACGGTGCGGTGCAACAGAAAAAGGCCAGGAGGAGAGAACCGCCTCCCGAGCCTGAACCGCTTCCCGGACAAAAATTGACGTTCAAACAGGTGCTGAACATTCTCAAAACCACACGGAACCTGTCCGGCAGGAACCTGAGCGGCCTCAAACTCATCGGCGTTGACCTGAGCAAGTGCAATTTGAAGGGGGCGGACCTGAGCCACGCCAACCTGGAACGTGCCGACCTGGGAGATTCGAATCTGGAGCGTGTCGACTTCTCCGGAGCCAACCTGAAAATGGTCAACCTGCAACTCTCCGGCATGACCGGTGCGAACCTGAACAAGGCCGATCTGTCCGGCGCAATCTGGATGGACGACAGGGTCTGCGCCCCCGGGTCCGTTGGCCAGTGCCGGGAGTCCGCCCCCTCTCCCCGGTAATCGATTCGCCGACCTCCGGAAATTGAATGCGTGTGTCCCGGCAGAGCGTTATCCGGGGTTAAATTTGCATAACTTGTCGTGATTTTTGTAGACTGGCGACCGCTTTCTCCCGTACCATGCCGGTATGAAAGAACCGGTCGGATGGCCGGACCACACAGCGAAAGGTATTATCATGGCACAGGCGAAAAAAGGGGACAAGGTTACAATCAACTACATAGGCACACTCGAAGACGGCACGGTTTTCGATTCCACTTTGGAGGATGAGTGCGATCACGACGAATGCGAAACAGATGACTGCGGCGATGACGATTGCGGCTGCGGTTGCGAAAGCGGCCCCATGGAACTGGTCATCGGCACGGGCGAACTGTTTTCACAGATCGATGAAGCGTTGATCGGCATGGCGCCGGGCGAGAAAAAAACGGTTGTCATTCCGGCTGGGGATGCCTTTGGCGAGTACGACCAGGAAAAGGTGTTCACCGTGCCGCGCGCTGATCTGCCCGAGGACCTCCAGCCGGTGGTTGGCGATGAACTCGTGCTTTCCAACGAGGATGATGAGGAGTTGGGCGTGGCCGTGGTCGAGGTGAGTGACGAAAGCGTCACCTTTGACTCCAACCATCCCCTTGCGGGTGAAGACCTCAGCTTCGAGGTCGAACTGCTGGAGATCCATTAAGAGTTTGCAGCAAAAGCCGGATCAGCCCACTACACACGAACGGGAAAGGCGGCCAAAGGCCGCCTTTCCCATAGAATACATCATGCCCACGGATCGTTATATCATACCGCATTCCTCTCCTGCCGCCGATCCCCGGGAACTGCTTGATCTCGCCACGATGCGCATGCCCTTCGGCAAGTACAAGGGAAGGCTGTTGATCGATCTGCCGGAGCCTTATGTGGTCTGGTTTGCCCAGCAGGGTTTTCCCTCGGGGAAGCTGGGAGATATGCTGAAGATGGTCCATGAGATCAAGGTCAACGGCCTGGAGTTCCTTTTCGATCCGCTCCGTTAGCTGCCACGCATGGCACGATGGCAGCCCCCCATTACCCCTTGTTACCCGTCAAATCCCTTGTTTGTCAAACGTATCGGTTTGAGCAAGTTGTGGAAAGAGCCGCATCCAGATCACGACCACGATCAACGTGCCGACGCCGCCGATCAGTACGGCCGGAACGATTCCGAAGAGGGCGGCGGTTGTGCCGGACTCGAACTCTCCCAACTGGTTTGATGTCCCGACAAACATGGAGTTCACGGCGCTTACCCGCCCGCGCATCTCGTCCGGGGTTTCGATCTGCACCAGGGATGACCGGATAACGACGCTGATCACGTCCGCCGCTCCGAGCACGGTCAGTGCGCCCAGGGAGAGCGGAAAAGACCGGGACAGGGCGAACACGATGGTGGCGACGCCGAAGATCGCCACGGAGCCGAACATGATCCGTCCCACCCGGTGCCGGAGCGGATTACGCGCCAGGAAGATGGACATGGACAGCGCGCCGATGGCCGGCGCCGAACGGAGCAGGCCCAGCCCCCATGGTCCGGTGACGAGGATGTCGCGGGCATAGATCGGCAGCAATGCCGTTGCCCCGCCGAGCAGCACGGCAAAGAGGTCAAGGGAAATTGCGCCCAGTACCACCGGATGGCTGCGAATGTAGGTGATACCGGCGAACAGAGACCCGAGGCTGATCGGCTCGCGTGTTTTGGGTACGCGTTCAATGCGTATCAGTGCGATAAACATGCTTGCTGCCAGGAGCAGGATTCCTGCTATGCCGTAGGCCGTGGTCGGGCCGGCCGCATACAGCAGTCCGCCCAGGGCCGGTCCGATGATCGTGGCGGTCTGGTTGGCCGAAGCGGACCAGGCGACGGCGCGCGGCAAGAGTTCGGCCGGGACCACTCCCGGCACCAGCGCGTGCATGGTCGGATATTCGAAGGCGCGTGCGGCGCCCACCACAAACACTATGGCGAGGATGCTCTCCTTGCTCTGCCAGCCGCTGAAACTGCCCAGGGCCAGGGCTCCCGCCGCCAGCCCCTCAATGGTCTGGCAGACACGTGCTACGCTGCGGCGGTCATAGCGATCGGCCACATGCCCTACCACCAGTGTCAGCATGAACATCGGCAGAAATTGAGCCAGCCCGACCAGCCCGAGGTACCAGGCGCTCCCGGTGAGGGCATACATCTGCCATCCCACGGCAACCCCCAGCATCTGGAAGGCGACCGAGGACGAAACACGGCCGAGCAAAAATAACGCGAACGGTCTGTGGCGCAGCAGGGGATGGTGTGGCGAGGTGTGGGGAACTGGCGGAGACATGAGCGGGTCCAGGGGGTGTAGTTCGTTGGGTATCAGAACAAATTGGCGGCAGATGGTCTTCTGTTCACCTGATTGACACAAGAATGAAGTATACATGGAAAATATTTTTTATAACAGCCTGTATTATTTCTTTTTCGAGGGTATAGTTTTTTCAGGTAGTGCTACCTGAAAGAGACTGCCGACACAAGGAGGGCAACGGTATAGAGGAAGCTGCTCCAGAGGAAAATTTATTCAGGCAGTATCTGTCCGGCTGCATGCGAGAGCCGGAATGACCCTTGAAAAGGGGAACACGGAAACAAAATAAAGCGAGGCCCGCGAAACATGCGGGCCTTTCATTTTTACCGTACAATCTCATCGCAGCGCCTGCCCGCGTCGCTATTTGAAGGCGGTCAGCACGTATTCGGCAATTGCCCTGGCCTCCCGGTCGGAGATGGTCGCCGCATCGAACCGGATCATGCGCGAAACCGGGTTTCTCATGACTCTGACGATATCCTCGGGCCGGATAATGCGGTTGGCCCGCAAGGCCGAACCATGCAGGGTCCGCTCCGGGTCGCTGACATTGCCGCCATCCGGGTGGCAGGGCGAGCAATATTGCTTGAAGAGTTCTTCACCCGTTTGCACCGTCTGTGGCGCGGGTACTGCCGGCATTGATCCGGTTTTTTGCACCTCCTCCCGTCTGCATCCTCCAAGAACGGACATGGCGACCGTCAGAACCGCGCATGTCTGAAGTGCCACTCTTCCCATAACCCCTCCTTTTTACGGTGGTTTGCGCCGATAGGGGCAACGATTGACCCCGGCATTCCGCTCGATTCGTCACGGATTCAGGATACAGGTAAAGACAGCATATCACATTTTTACGGTTTGCTTGCCGAATGAGGGGTGCAAAAGCCGGATACCCGGCCTGACCAGGGGCGTAAAGCATCAAGGCGTCCTGTCGAAACATAATGACGTTTGATCCGTATACCTGATGATATTTCAGTAAGTTATAGTATGAATAAAATACCATTGCAACTCATTGCAAAAAATTGGTCTAACCAGTGACGTTTCATGGTTGTAACATATTGTATTATTGTGATTTTGTCTGATTTGTTGCTTGCATTTGCGTCAAGTATCGTTTATAGTTTTATTAAATTGGCGAGGTAGTGAAAGGAGAGTAAATAATGAAGTGCCCTATATGCAAGGCCCATGGTGCATACGATGAGATTGACCTTCGTTTGAGCGGATTCACTGAAGAGATCAATACCTGCGGTGTTTGCGAAACCATCTGGTCGGTTAATCATGGTGCGACCACTATCGTCAGGGACCCACAGCGGAAATCGTTTCTTTCGGCGCTTTCCGAGTGTATCGGAGCAGACGAGTACAGCTTCGCCGCGTAGCCACCTCACGCGGCAACAATGAAAAAGGGCAGGCTGCTTTTCCCGGAAAAGCGCCTGCCCTTTTTTTGTCCGCCCTCTCCGGCGAGTGTCATCCCCGCGCTTCGCGCACCTGCCGGTTATGCTGGGCCAGTTCGCGCAGGTGATGCTTGAGTGACAGTTCGGAGAGCAGGGAGTTTGCCACGAAATAGCGGCCGACCTGCTGTTGCATGGAACGCTGGTGCAGCAGGATGATATTGAGCTGGGACTGGGTGAGGAGTCCCATCGCCACCGCCCGCTCGCCGAACGACCCGACAATGTGGGTCGCCTTCAGGACCACGTCAACATCCTCTTCGCTCAGCCATCCCCATTGGCGGGCAAAGTCGCCCAGCGGCGGGCGCAGGTCCCGCTGCCACATCAACGCCCGCACCACCGCCTGGTAGGAAATAACCGTCTTATAATAGAGATACAGGCCGATCTTCAATTCGATGGTGGGCATGGGGCCGTCGTAGTAGTGTTCACCCTCAACCCGACCGACTACCTCGATTCGCGGCACGGCCGGCTTCGAAGCGCTTTTTTGCGGGTAACGCAGGGGTATGACCGGCTTACGCGTCTTGAGATACTCGTTCAGGAGATTGTAGGCCTCGACCGAACGGCGAAACAGTTCCGTTCGTCCGGATTGATCTTCCCCATCGCCGCATGTGTCGGGATGACATTCCCATGCCCGGTTGCGGTAGGCGTTCTTCAATCCCTCCAGTTGGATATAGGAGAGAAAATCCCTGTTGATGTCTGCCGAGGGAAACAGGATGCGGCAGGCATCCAGAAGATCATATTCCTGCCTCGAAGTCATAACGGCCTCACCTCTGTAAAGATGTGTCGAGGTACAATCGTCAGCTTATGTATAACCGAAGATGAGGTGGATGGCTAGTCGGTTGTCGGGAAGAAATTGGAAAAGGCGGCCGAAAGGCCGCCCCCTGATCAGGTTGTGCTGTCATCACAGCCGGCTATTGTCGTTTACTCGGTCCGGCTGGTGACCTCCAGCAGATGGTAACCGAACTGGGTATGCACCGGGCCGAGGACCTTGCCCACTTCGCCGGTGAATACGGCCTGATCGAATTCCTTGACCATCTGTCCCGGACCGAACTCGCCCAAGGCGCCTCCCTGTTTCCCGGAAGGGCAGAGGGAATGCTCCTTGGCGATGGCTGCGAAATCAGCGCCTCCTTCGATCTGTGTCTTGAGGGTTTCACACTCTTCCTTACTCTTGACTAAAATGTGACGGGCACTTGCTCTTGCCATTATGTTCTCCTTGAATGGGTATTTTCCCTGACGGGTTGTGTGAGCATAGCACAGGGTACAGAGGCGGGACAAATGCTTTTCATTCTCCGCGTGCAACTGCACATTATGTAGGATTATTCCAGTTCCAGAGGCGGTTCGGTTATCACCGCCAACTGCTCGCGCAATTCCAGGATCTGTTCGCCCCAGTAGCGCACGGTGTTGAACCAGGGGAAGGTGCTGGGAAAGATCGGGTCCTGCCAGCGATTGGCCAGCCAGGCGCTGTAATGCAGCATGCGCAGGGTGCGCAGGACCTCGATCAGACGCAGTTCGGCCGGATCGAAGCTGAAGAACTCGGAGTATCCCTCCATCAGCGCCTCCAGTTGGGCGGTCTGACGGGGGCGGTCGCCGGAGAGCATCATCCAGATATCCTGCACCGCCGGTGCCATGCGGGAGTCGTCGAAATCCACGAAATGGGGCGCATTGTCGCGCCAGAGGATGTTGCCGCTGTGGCAGTCGCCGTGGGTACGGATGAAGCGGCCCGGACCGGTCCCGGCCAGGATGGCGTCGATGGTCTCCAGCAATTGTTCGGTCACGGCCGCGTAGCTGGCCCGGTATTCCGCCGGTATGAAGTGTTCACGGATCAGTCCCACACTGGCGTGGCCGAAGGTCTGGCTGTCGAGAACAGGCCGGTGCTCGAACGGACGCACTGCGCCGATGCTGTGGATACGTCCCAGCATGCGCCCCAGGATCAGCAGGTTGTCCAGGTTGTCGAACTCCGGGGCATGTCCCCCTTGGCGCGGGTACAGGGCGAAGCGGAAGCCGTCATGATGAAAAAGACTCTCACCGTCAGGATTGATCCAAGGGGCCACCACGGGCAGTTCGTGTTCCGCCAGCTCGAAACAGAAGCGGTGTTCTTCGGTAATCTGGCTGTCGTTCCAACGGGCGGGGCGGTAAAACTTGGCGATCAGCGGCTGCCCTTCTTCTATGCCCACCTGGTAGACGCGGTTCTCATAGCTGTTCAGAGCCAGGGTGCGGCAGTCGCACCGGAACCCTTGGCTCTCCACGGCGTCCATGATGAAGCTGGGGGTCAGTGTGTGAAAGGGGTGCGGGCTATCGGGCATTGATAAGGTATTCTCCGTGGTTGTTCCGGCAGGTTGTGGTGGCGGCACTCAGGATTCCCTACGCTTCGGGACGCTCTTCCGGAAACTCTCCGAAATGGATTGCGTTCCTTACCGTGGCCAACAATTGTTGGGGCCAGCGCTCCATCGGCAGCCTGACCAGTATCTTCACCTCGTCGAACGTCAGATCCACATCTTTGGGCAGCTTGTCCGCAAGTTCCATCCCCCAGCGAGTCTCGCTGGGGCTCAGCGCCGTCAGAAGCAGTGATGTATCGGTCGCATCCATGTGTTGGCCTCTTGGTGATCTTGATCCTGTCGCAGGCGCCGGGCCCCGGTACGAAAACCGGGGCAATTTCCGAAACGGCCACTTGGGGATAGTAGGGAAAGGCGGAAGGTCTGTCAACGGTGAATGGGCAATTTTCCCTACCCCGGCCTGATTGCCTGACCGGATAATTCTGATAGACTACCATACAAGGTTCAAGCACTTATTCTGAAAAATGGTCGCAGGCCGCGCCGGTATACGAGGTTGAGTTGCCCGACGTGCGCACCAGGGAGGCAGGTACACATGGATTTTAGGTTAGACGGCAAAAAGGCTCTGGTTTCGGGCTCCACCAAGGGGATCGGACTGGCCATCGCCATTTCCCTCGCACGGGAGAGGGCGCATGTGGTCGTCAACGGCAGGAACGACGAGTCCGTCACGTCTGCCCTGGAACAGATCAGGAGCGCAGTGCCGGATGCCGTGCTGGAGGGATTCCGCGGCGACCTCGCCGATGCCGCCGAGGTAGACCGGCTGCTGCGTGCAGTGCCGTCGGTGGATATCCTGGTGAACAACCGGGGCATCTTCGAGCCGAAACCGTTCGAGGAGATCCCCGACGACGACTGGCGGCGTTTTTTCGAGGTGAATGTCCTGAGTGGCGTCCGCCTGGCCCGGTCCTACCTGGGGGGGATGAAAGAGCGCAACTGGGGGCGGATCGTGTTTATCAGCAGCGAGAGCGCCATCCAGATTCCACCCGAAATGATGCATTACGGCATGACCAAGACGGCCCAGTTGGCGGTCTCGCGCGGCATAGCCGAACTGTGCGCCGGCACGGGCGTCACCTCCAATGCAATCCTGCCTGGCCCGACCCACACGGCCGGCGTGGACGATTTCGTTGCACAACTCAGCGGCGGGAAGCCCTTTGCCGAGTTTGAAAAGGAGTTTTTTCGAACCGTCCGGCCCGCGTCACTGCTCCAGCGCTTCGCCTTTCCGGAGGAGGTTGCCAGTCTCGTGACCTACGTGTGCAGCCCGCTCTCTTCCGCCACCAACGGAGCGGCATTGCGGGTTGACGGCGGAGTGGTGCGGGCCTGCTTCTGACGGGGATGGAGCGCCGGCGGCAGCCTCTTACGGGTAACGAGGAAGATAATCTGTCACTACATCGAACACCATATCAGGAGGATTTTAATCATGAAAAACATCATCAGAATCATCTCGGTTGTTGCGCTGTTATCCCTGCCGACGCTTGCGCTGGCCACCACCTGGAACATAGACCCCGATCATTCCAGCGTGGGTTTCAAGGTACGTCATTTGATGGTTTCCAACGTCAAGGGCAATTTTGAAAAACATTCCGGGACCGTCGAGATCAATGACACGGACATCACCAAGTCAAAGGTGGCAATAACCATTGATACCGCCTCCATCAACACCAATGTGACGAAACGGGATGAACATCTCCGTAGCGCCGATTTCTTCGATGTGGCCAAGTATCCCACCATGACCTTTGTCTCTAAAAAGGTTGCCAGGGCCGGTCAGAACGGGCTCAAGGTGACCGGCGACCTGACCATCCACGGTGTGACCAGGGAGGTGATTCTTGATGTGGAAGGGCTCTCCGGGGAGAGCAAAGACCCGTGGGGAAATATCCGGCGCGGGGCCTCTGCCAGCGCCAAGGTCAACCGCAGGGATTTCGGGCTGACCTGGAACAAGGCACTCGAAACCGGCGGCGTGGTGGTGGGTGACGAAGTGAACATCGTGCTTGAGGTCGAGATGGTCAAAACCAAATAACCGGGATTGAAACAGGTCGCAAGGGGACAGACCGCTTTTTTTGACAATGCGGCCTGTCCCTTTTCCCCTGTTACAGCGGTGATTCGCATTTGATGAAAAAGGAGTGGACAACGAGTCTCGGTTCAGATATGCACGATGCACCATGTGTGCGGAAACCTTGACCCGTCCGGTCCGGCTGTGCAATTTTTACCCAGGCGCACCCCGGTTTTGCCGGGGGTACGTGCCGGAATACAGGAGCCTATGGATAATCCCGGGAAACAGAGGATGATTTGGGCTATCGGAGGGGGCAAGGGGGGAACGGGCAAAAGCTTCATCACCAGCAGTATGGGGACGTACCTGGCCCAAAAAGGGCGCAAGACCATTCTTCTCGACGCAGACCTGGGCGGAGCGAACCTCCACACCTTTTTCGGCCTGACCAGGCCCCGGTATTCGCTGACCGACTTTTTCGACAAAAAGGTCGCGCTTCAGGACATCAGCGTGCAGAGCGGTATCGCCAACCTGGACCTGATCACCGGTTCCATCGGCTCCCTTGATTCGGAGAGCATCAATCATGGGCAAAAACAGAAGCTGTTCCGGCATATCAGGGCCCTTGACGCCGATCACATCATCATTGACCTTGGCGCCGGTACCCACATCAATACCCTTGATACGTTCCTTCTCGCCGACCGGATGATCGTGGTGACCGCTCCCGAAGTCACCGCCCTGGAGAACATGTATCACTTCATCAAAAGCGCCTATTTCAGAAAACTGAAATTCATTTTCAAGGCCTATGACCTCACCACCTCCATACAGGAGACGTGGAAGAACCGGGCCACCTACGATATCCATAACCTGAAAGATCTCATCATCCATCTCAAACAGAGCTCCGACCGCGTCCGCGACATCTTTGACCGCGAGATGTCGGGATTTGTCGTGCACATCGTTCTGAACCAGGTTCGGACTCCCCGGGACATCCTTGTCGGTGAGAACCTGAAAAGCGTCTGCATGAATTTTCTGGGACTGCCCGTGGTATATGCGGGGTACGCCCGGTTTGACGAAGCGGTGTTGAAGAACATCAACAGCAAGGAACCCTTTATGCTGAGCAACCGTCTCTCGCCGGTCGCCACGGAGATCAAGGCGCTGGCCGAAAACATCATCGCCGGAACCCATATCTCGGTTCGCAAGGATGTCGCCAATGGAAGCCTTTCTTAAATATTTCGATCTTCTCGAACTATCGCAGGAAGCAGGGATCGAAGATGTCCGCAAGAATTACGACTATCTCAAAAATCTTTACTCCGGTGATTCCATTGAAATAGCCGCCCTTAACACGGATTTTTCCCCGGAGCTCAGGCAGGAATATCTCGCCCGCCTTGACGACGCCCATGAAAAACTCACCCAACTGCTGGAGAACAAGAAACCAGCCGTGGCGCAAAATACCGTACGCATGGACGACGAACTGTGCGACTGGATCGCGAATATTGCCTGTTTCAGCGGTGCGGCGCTCAAAAGTATCAGGGAACGTATGGTCGTCGATTTGAAAGACATGTTCACGACCACCCGCATACAACTCCAGTACCTGGAAGACATTGAAAACGAGGTTTTCGAGTCCTTTCGGGCCGAGGTCTATCTGCGGAGTTACCTCGTTGAATACACGCGTTTTCTTTCGCTGGATACCCCGAGGGTCCTGGCCGATTATCTCCCCCGCTATCGGGCCTGGGCCGCAAGCCGGACCACGCCCGCAGGGATGCCGCACCTGTAACCAGGATCCGTGGCTACAGGTGCTTTTCGAGCATTCCTGACCTGCACAGCCCGTCTATTTTCCCTGTAGGTGTAGCGATAGCTGAAACCTTTCGGATTGTAGAAATCGAGCGGTATGCCACCGACCTCTCCATAGGGATACCCGAAGGTATTCAACGGCGCTCCGGCCTGGGGCGGATTGAGTCGCAGGTCGCGTCCCCTGGCCAACGCCACCCGATACGGATCAATGCCTCCCCAGAAATACGAACGATACTCCTTGGTTTTGGGATTATCCAACGCCAGCTTTTCCACCAGCATTGCCTTGCGCACGTCCGCCGGGTCGGCGGTCACCCAGCCGTAGCCGGGAACGAAAAACTCCGCCCAGCAGTGCTGGTAGGTCGTGATGTCCTCTTCCGCCTTCTTGCCGAGACGGATGCTGAAGATCTCCCGGGCCGGCACTCCTGACGCACGGCAAAGGGCGATGAAGACCGACGAGATGTCGGTGCATTTCCCTCCCGGCTTCTTCAGCAACTGGCAGACATCACCCGTGCCGCAGCCCGTGGTTTCAGGGTCGCGGTACATGTTCTCCACCGTCCAGTCATAGATCGCCCGGGCCTTCTCCAGATTCGTATGCGCCCCCTGCGTGATCCTGGCAGCCAGCGTTTTTACCTCTCCGTCGATGGGGCCGAGGCTGGTCGGTTGCAGGTATTCGGCATAATCACCGGGGTTCCACCGAGGCTCCGTGACAGGCAGGTCCCGTTGTGCAACCTCCTGACGCGCCACCCGGAACGAGAAGACGAGCTTGCGGCTTGCGACCTCCTTGGGCCACTCGGCGTACAGTATCGGCGTGCCGTAGGTCCGGTCGGCATATACTGCGGACGTTGCGAAGTCACCCGTGACCTTGATGTCGCTTACCTCCTGGTAACGGTCGCTCATGGGATAGGGGACCCACAGCCTGGCCTCTTTCCCCGGCGCCTGGTCGGACAGATCCACCTCCAGGGTCACGACACCCGCACGCTGCGCAGCTCCCCAGGCGCTTCCCGCTGCCAGCCAGCAACAGAGGACTGCTGCAAAGAATATCCTTCTCATACACGCTCCTTGGTCCGAGATTTCATGCAGGGCGGCGGTTTGCGAACGATCCCGCCTGCACATGCTGCTGGATCATATATCGGATCATGCGCGGAAACAAATTTAAATAATCGATAATTATAGTAGATGTAATCGTTATTAACGATGTATCTTCTGGCGCCTCGCGGTGCGGCCATGATGCCGTCGGTCCAAATTCATCATCAGTGGTGGTAATTGCGGCATGGCGTCACGGGGGGCATCCGGAATGCGCGTAGATAGTGTTTGACAAGAGAGGCGATTGTATGGCACCGAAGTGGTCCAATTTATTACGAAGGAGCAACAACCATGAAAAGCTGTCCTTGCGGAAGCGGCGCCGCCTATTCCGATTGCTGTGAACCGATCATAACCGGGGTGCGGCCCGCCGAAACGGCGGAAAAGCTTATGAGAGCCCGCTACTCGGCCCATGTGGGCGTACAGATGGATTTCATTTTCGAGACAACCCATCCCGACCACCGCACGGGATATGATCACAAAGGAACGAGGGAATGGGCCGAGGGTGCCGACTGGCAGGGGCTGGAGATTGTGGACACCAAAAACGGCGGTCAGGACGATGCCGCCGGTGAGGTGGAATTCATCGCCCGTTTCCTGGACAAGGGCGTTCTGCGTGAACACCATGAGAATGCCCAGTTCAAACGGGACAAGGGGCGCTGGTTCTTTGTCGATGGTGCCATGGTCAAGCCGAAGCCGATCATCGTCACCAAGATCGGCCGTAACGACCCCTGTACCTGCGGCAGCGGCCTCAAGTACAAGAAATGTTGCGGAAAGTGATGACGCTGACGGCCGCTGAAGGATGGTAAAGACCAAAGGGGACAGAGAGCTTGTATAGGCCGCCTGTCCCCCTTCCTTGCGTACTGCGTCCCGCCGGTTACAACGCGTGCCCCGCCTTGATTTCGTCTGGGTTCGCGGCGCGCAGTGCCGTGATGGTGCCGTTGAACACCAGGGCCATGCCGGCCAGGGGATGATTGCCATCCAGAACAGCCTTGCCGTCGGCAATATCCGTAACCCGGTACAAAAGAGGGACCTCGGAGTCCCCTTCGAGTTCGCCTTCGATCTGCATGCCCACCTTAAGCGGCTGTGGCAGGGCATCTACCGATTCTATCGTGACCAGGTCGATATTGTATTCCCCAAAGGCCTGGTCCGGTTGCATCTTGACCGTCACCGAGTCGCCGACCGACTTTCCCTGCAACGCTGTTTCAATGGGTGCAAAGATGTCGCCATAGCCGCCGTGGAGGTAAATTAACGGTTCCTCGCCCGCATCGAGCACAGCGCCATCCGGGTCGGTGACCTCGTAGTTGAGGGTGACGACGGTATTCTTGTCGATTGGATTCATCTTTTCTCCCCGGCCGGTGCAAGCGGGCAGATATGCAGCCCTCTCCCGTCCGACGGTGTAAATTGTTTTTGCGCTCATGCTGATTAATATAAATGCCGGCCGCAGTCAAGCACGTTTGCCCATCAACCGTGTGCCATGCCCGTCCCCCCTTTATTTTCGCGGCGGAGTCTGGTATGGTGGGGCCACGAACATTAC
>JAATGX010000003.1 GCA_015688915.1 Desulfuromonadales bacterium | reverse complement strand
CGGATTCCCACTCCTGAACGACTTTATTTAACTCCATGAGGAATGTATCGAGTTGCACGATCATGCCGCCTTTTTCATCGGGATAATGTCGAGATCAATCTTATCGCCAACCGCCTGTTTCGCAACTTTGAGATCGTATGCGGTTTGGAGATTCAGCCAAAATTCCGGCGTCGTTCCGAAAAAACGGGAGAGCCGAAGCGCGGTGTCGGCGGTGATGGAGCGGTCGCCATTCAGGATAGCCGAAATCCGGTTGGCAGGGACCCTCAGAGCAATGGCAAAGGCATTGGCACTCATGCAGATCTCGGTGAGTTCATCCTTTAGAATTTCACCAGGATGTATGGGGCGCATGGCGTTCATGGGTCTGTTCCTTTCAATGGTAATCAACTATCTCAACATGGTAGGGGCCATCCTCCCGCCATTCAAAGCAGATTCGCCATTGCTGATTGATTCGAATGCTCTGCTGGCCCTTCCGATCTCCACTCAGCGCCTCGAAGTGGTTGCTGGGGAGGTTCATCAAGTCTTCAATGCAAGTAGCGTTATCGAGGATTTGCAACCTCTTTTCTGCCTGTTGGGCAAAAGCTTGAAAACGCGCTATCCGTCCGCCGTGGTATAGTTTTTCGGTATGCTTGCATGCGAATGAACGAATCATGTTTATAATTTAACAAATCATCCGTTATACGTCAAGCGTAAAATGCATTTAATAAGCAATGTAGGGGGCTCAAAAAAAGCTCCACCACAATGCAAGTCATCAAATATCCTTTCGCAATCTATTTCCACCTGCTACGGCATTGAGTTTTGCAGCCAATGCCGGCCGCAAAAATTCCAAGTGAAGATTTCCGTTTCGACAACACCTGAATTTGAAATACTCCGTTACGCCGGTGCCGTCTTCGCTCGCAGTGATCGCGTCGTAAAGCGGGCCGTGATAGGTCTTTATCGGCCCTTTTCCGTCGAGCATGTGGAACACGTTATCAAGGGCTGTCAGTTCTTTTTCCCGGTGGTAATTAGGACGGTACCTGCCATGCCACGCCGTTTCCACAGTCCAACCCAGGATTACCTTTTTGCCGATCTCAAACTCGGTGTTAGTCTTGTACTGGCTCCGACGTGGCCGCAACCATTCAAACACTTCCTTGACGGCCTCTTCCAGGTACGTATTGACATTGGCGGCCGACTGCTCAAACAGAGCCATGACGTTGTCTTCCGTCAATTCCGGCAACTCTCCTCGCTCGATCTGCTTATCCAACTCTTCCCGCCTCTTGATGGACAGCAAACGCCGCACCTCCATCCTCTCGACAATGATCGACCAGGCGTCCCTTTTGATGGTGGCGGTTATCTGGTCACTGGCCTTTTCCCCCACATCCGACAGGTCGCGCCTGTTGCAGTCGAATTTATAACCAGGGGCATCCAGGAAAACGGCCCGGAGCCTTTTCTGTGCGGATTCCAGGATGGAGTAAGCGTCCCTGACCTCGATAACAGCCTGCTTATAGGCGCCGATCATAGCCGCCAGCGTCTCGCGTTTTGCAATATCAGTTGTAAATGTCATTATATCGCCCTTTCTGCCGGGTTTGGCCGCCCGGCTCGGCGAAAGTGTATTAGAGAAGACCTCGTTCAACGAAAGACATGAACGCTCCGGTTTCCGTATTTGTGATGATGTGGTCAAGGATACGGATTCCCATAATGTCGCTTGCTTCCTTGAGTCGGCGAGTGACGGCCAAATCTTCCGGGCTGGGGGTCAGGTCACCGCTGGGGTGGTTGTGCGCCAGGATGATGGAGGCGGCATTGGAGAGAACGGCAACCTTGAAAGTCTCGCGAGGATGAACGATTGACTGATTCAGGCTACCCTGAGAGACAATATGCATCCTGGTAATCCGGTTCCGGTTATCGAGCATGAAAGCCATGAAATATTCCCGGTCGGCATCACCAACAAGGGTTTTGAATGCTTCAGATGCTTGTGCGGGTGCCGTGACCCGATTCCCGTTGTACAGGAGTTGGCGATCACGGACCATTTGAATGGAAACTACGTCTACCTGTGCGAATGATGTTTGTGTCATGTGTTGATCACTCCTATGATCCCTAGATTCTGAGCCCTGGTGGCTGATGGATTCTGTTTTCGGTTGCGCGTGCATGTGCTGTTTTCTCCTTTATGTTCCCTGAGTTCTTCGCCCCTTCACTACATTGAGGGGTGAAAACTCGGGGAACGGAGAAAACAGGGCGCAACCGGAAACTAACCTGGTAATTCACGCCGTAGCGCAGGATCCGGAGGAGTCGGAGCGATCACGCGGCATGACAAAGCCGCAGGCGGTCCTGAAGAAGGAGAAAGCAAAGCAGTAATTTTTGGGGGAAACCGAAACGGGGGAACCGAAAATTATTCGACGCCGGAGGGATTGGCGTGACGCGGTGAAGAGCAGAGACGGGGGAAGATCCTGAAGCAAGGCGACGATAGGCTCTACGGTGAAGCCAGTCGCAACCGTGGAGCTTCGGCGCTCGTCTACGGCGGCCCGGCCCGCTGTGGAAATACGAGTGCCGCACACCGCATTGAATCCCTCTCTACGTGAAGTCGCCTCCAGGATCAGGACGGAACATTGAGGGTGGACCTGGTTGGAACGTGACGGCGTACCGGGAGAATCTGTAGACAGAGCCGCAGGGATCGCCCGAATAGCTGTGACGTGGAGATGCCGTGCCCTGATGTGAGTGATCTAGGTGAGCATGAGAGATGGTTTATAGCGGAAGGTGACGGCGTACGAGGAGGGGAACATGACCGAGTAGCCGTGACACGAAGCGTAATTATGCTTATGTTCGGTTGATGCTGTCACAGAGAAGCTTACTCGGCTTGAACCGCAGTACCCGGCGTGCTTCAATAGTGAGCGCTTCGCCGGTATGCGGGTTACGGCCTCGCCGGTCATGTTTTTGTTTGACCACGAAATTCCCGAATCCGGAGATCTTCACCATCTCGCCGGCCTCCAGAGTTTGCTTCATGATCCCGAGCACGGTTTCCACCATTTCTGCGGACTCCTTCTTGCTGAACCCGATCTTCTCCTGGACTCTTTCGACTATATCAGCCTTGGTCATTTTTCCTCCAATTCATCCTGTTCAGTATTGAAATATCTCAGAATGTGCCATCCCAGAGAGTGGCAATGCCGTTTTTGACTCCGATGGCGGGGGCGATAAATATCCCTGGGTAGACGCTCGTCTGAGCGGCGATAAGCTGTGAAGCGACGCCTGCCGGGTCGGAAACCGTCACTGTCTCTGCCACCCCACCCCGGTTGAGACTATCGGCACGTACGTCGTAGTCATGCTCCCCTCCGGGAGCGCCGTGCAGTACGTCGCCCATCCCGCCCCGGTGGACAGTCCAGTAACTGGGTTGAGCCCCGTAGTGGTGTCCCTGCCATTGACCAGCATGCGGAAGTCAATACCGGAGTACCTCGGGTCCCAGTTGGCGGTCACCAGCAACTGGCCCTGGGGCTGGAAGCCCCCCATGGCAGCATCGAGGGCCGGCCTGATCTGCGGCCAAGCCCCGATATCCGGGTCCAGGTAAGCGTCGATGAAACTGTGGCCAAGCCCGGAAATAGGGAGCGTCACGTTCGCCGGCAGTACCGCCCAGAGCAGCCGCGCGGCAGCGATGACGAGATCGGCCGAGGAGGTGACGTAGGAGGAGTTCGCCGGGTCACCGGCGACGCTATCGGCGGGCGTGGCCACAGCCACCACCTTGAGGGTGTCGGCCGGGGCGCTCCCCCCGGTGATGGCCTGGAATACCTCGTTGGCGTAGAGGGCGCCTTGGGAGTGGGGCACAAGCACTACAGCAGTGCCGGCGTCGAGGTACGCCTTGAAAGTGCTTGTTTTAGTTCGATGCCTTCGACTAGGCCAGGCGTCCAAACCAATTCATACTCCTCGAGTAAACCGAGGTAACGGGAGAGAACTTCGTTCGCCCGAGGTGCGCCACTAGCTCTATCTTTGGAGTAGTAGGCGAGACCGTCTGGCCAAGCAAACTCTTCCTCTATGATCCGGTCAAGTAAGGCTTCACACTCCGGACGTATTTCTAAAGGAAGAAAGGCGGCAGAGTCATGGTCACACAACATACCATCCGTTTGTTCTACCCCTTCAATTCCAACACACTGTCCTTTTTGACCATGAAATATCAACGATGGCTTTTCCACGAAAGCCCCTCCTTGGGAGCAGAGTTTAATCTATAACGATCACCGGTGTACTTTTGGGCACCCCATGCTTTAACGGATCGAACATCTCCATTCCCAGCCAGTCACTTGGCGTGAAAGCGGAAAGTTTCGGATGCATGAACATCTTTGTAAACAGGTCCACTAGCTCGCGTCGGCTTTCAACCAGGATCAGTGCTGTTCCCCCAGAAGGCTTTTTGAAACGTGCCAAATATTGACAAACTGGCTGTTCTTGAACATCAGGCAAGGTCACTTCACCGACGATCAGTTCTACCGTTTTTATCCGGCGCCGTTCTGTCGTATGGTATCGGTACCGGACGGATAGTAAGGCATCCCCATATTGTTGACATTCCCGAAGTGTTCCGCTTGCGCCAGGAGATAAGGATGCACGGGTATGCCATTCGGATTTATTCTTTATCATCGGTTTCCTCATCATTTGAATTCCCGGTATTTTTCAAGGGTACATTCAGGAAGTATTCAAAGTCTGAACCAGCACGTGCACGCCGCCTTAAATCCGAAACGTCTAGCCTGACAACACCACATACCCTGCTTTATGGAATAACTCTGTTCCTTCCTGACTCTCACCATATCCAGCCCGCCTGGGCAGTAAAGACGCCCCTCCATCTGCATGATTGTCTGCTCGCAACGGCCCGTCCCTACCCCTACCCCCTGTTCCCACGCGCTACCTCTCGGGCACACAGACGCCCTTAGATGCCAAATAGTGGTAACCCGGAAAACGATGTCTGCATTCCTCGTCAGCCATCTTGTCAGAATATTCGCTTACCTTATTGATGAGGGTAATCAGACATATGCTGCCTATGGCAACTATAGAAACTATACCGCTGATGAGGTTGTGCGTGAATTTAGTATCATTTTCTGCGCTCCCTATAGGGTTTTTGAGAGAAGGCTTCCTCCCAAAGAATGCCAAAAATATGTGCGAAAAAAGAGATAAGCATCATCACCACGACTGCCTTGCTGTAATCCCCACCAACTTCAGTCGGGAGGATACAGAGAATTGCTATGATTGTGCCTGCGCAAAAGACAAAGAGGAGAAGAAAGCCCAGATTAAGAAACTGGTTGACGCGCTTTAGATCCATGATCCACCTCCCTGTCAGCTATTAAATAGCACGCATGAAATATATACCCATTGGGTATATTGTCAATGATTTTTATGATGATTATCCAATAAAAGCTGAATAAATTTCCAGGCCATTTCCGGCATCGAGCGATAGCCTTTCGAGCCTTCTGGAAGGAGCCAGTTGTTCAGTGCCCGAGGTTGTGTGCCGACCAGGTCCGCGAACTCCTCGCGGGTCATGTCGAGCGCCTTCATGGCTTGGCGCAAGAAGTCTTGTTGGGAGATATCGTGTTTCATTCAGTAGTATTCCTGTCCGAGGTTGGTAAAGCATTCAATAACATCTTTTAACGGTGGAGTCCAAGAACTTACCTCACCGCCTCATCAAGCAGGATTATTGCAACGTCGATCCATTCGCCGCCAGCGAGGTAGAACGGGAAGAGAAGAGCTACAGCCTCGTCAGAAGTTGAAATATTGTCGCCATTCTCCCGAACGGTACATCTTTCGGGGACGAGATCGAACCCTATTTCAGCCGCCTTACTGACCACATTGTTGCAGAGTATGTCCACAAAATTGATGATCGGCCCGACCGCGACCTTCTGTGAGGCGAAGACCGCCGAAAAAGGCGTGTGATCATTGAGAGTGCCCAGCGCCACATTCTTCCGGATCACCTCGGGGAATGTGATGACATACCGCACAGTCACGTCCCCCGTAAAATCCACCGAAACCGCGAGGTGATTGCCGTCGATCTTCTTCACCAGTTCACAGGGCCCGGGCTTTATGACCAGGTTCACCAGCCGCGCCAGCATCTTCTTGCTGGTCTCGCACATGATCAGGGACAGGTGCGGCAGCGGGACATTGTCCGGAAGTTCCAGGCCGGTCGGATTGAACGGCGCCTGCTCCTGCGCGTATTCATCAAGCAGAGACTGGAGCACATGCTGGCTGATCGCGCCGATCTGCACCAGCGCCTCGCCGATATAGATACGTTTGTGCCTCTGTTCCGTCAATACCTGGGTGGCCTGGGCAGACGTCATGAAGCCCATCTTCACGGCCAGCTCGCCGTACATCATGTCCACGGTGCGCTGAGCGTGGCTGATCCTGGAAATCTGGTCCAGGGTGAGCAGTCCCAGGGTGATGGCGGTCTGGCCAAAGGAAAGATTCGTCGATTCCTGCAGGCTGACGGCCTTGGCCAACGCTTCGGGGGAGATCATCCCCCGTGCCACGAGAAACTGTCCGAAAAATCGTGATGCCATAAGAATTCCCCTTTGATGTGTTTTTTACCCAGCCGGGATCTCCGGCATCGACCCTGTGACGGTCCATACCCAGGACTCCAGTTGGCTTTCCTTGATCAACTCCTCGGTTGCCTCCTCGAACGCCTCGCCCGCGTTTGGTGGAATAATGTACAGTGCCGTCGGCTTGGGCTTGGTGTCGGTCAATACTGCGCAAGCCAGCGGCTTCTCGCCCGCGAGGTTGTAACGCAACCCCTTTGTGAAACGCCTGTTCGTGGCCGTCAAGGCCTCGATCAACTGCTTGTCGAAGACGTTCTCGATCGGGATCCAGTTGCCGGTGGTCACCATGAGGGACACCTCCTCCATGATCAGCCCTCCGGATTGGCTCATGCCGGCAGTGCCGATCATCATCAGGTGCGCATCTTCTATCCGGCCGGCCAATTCGAACTCGACGACGAAGCGCTTCATGAGACGGTTGTAGATGTCGTCGTTGAGCATGAGCGGCATGTCGGGCAAGTGCTTCACGAGAATCTTGTGCCCAAAGGGAGTCTTGGCGATCTCCTTCACCTCGCCGATCACGATCAGCAGGTTTTGGGAGCCGCTGTGAGAAGAACCCGCCATTTTCGATACCAGCGCCATCCGTCGCTGGGCGATCTGATCTTTTTTGTCAAGCACGAACGTCTCGGGGATGAACAGTCGCTCGGCCAGTGCTCCCCCCTTCACCACCTTGTTGGCCGCCGCTGTATACAGGTGCTTCTGGATGACGCCCCACTTCCGCTTGCCGGCCATGGCCGGCGACCACCGATTGAAACCGCTTTCGTCCCACAGGTAGTGCAGAAGCGCCCGCAGGGACAGCTTGTTCCCTTCCGTTTTCACGGTGTCGCTCTCCGTGCCGCTCCCTGCCCCGGCCTTCCGCCCGGGCACCTTTGCCAGGCTGAAAGCAAACTTCAGCTCCGTGATCCCCTCCTCGGCGTTTTCCCTGATGGCGGTCCCCATCACGCCGCCGAGACCGCTCAACTCGGGCGGCGGTTCGTAGTGGTCGCACGCCGGGTCATGGAGGCCTCCGGTGCCGGGCATCCGCTTCACAACGTACCAACCGCTGACCTTGGCTATGTACATCTCGATCCCCGGCTGACGGCAGGGGCACGATGGCCGTTTTCGCTCCTTGTACATCTGCTCCAGTTCTTCCTGCAGCCAAGTCTCACTCATGTTCGGCTCCTTTCCGGTGTATTTCCCAATATCTCCTCCATCGCAGACTCCCAGCTTTCACCTTACAGAGTCAAATCGTTACTCAGATTGAATTGCGCCGTCTGTACACCGGTTTCCAGCGCCTCTTCAGCCTCCCTATCTTCGCGGCTGCGCTTCGAAACATTTTCCAGCACCTTATTCTTGAGTTCATCTGGGGCCGGGCTTTCCCTGACCTCAATGGCCCTGGTGGTTATCTCATAGTCCCTGGCCTCCACGTCATCCAGAGAAAGACCCTCTCGAAGCACAAACGACTGATTAACGACCGGCCTTTCATTCGCCTTGGTCCGAGGTACTTTAATCAGCGCAGGATTCCCACCAGGCAGCATAAAATAACCCTGCCCGACCGGGAGTCTCATAAGTTCAGAATACAGAACCACCTTTCTTGTTTTGATCTGGCGGCTGTGGTTTTCACCGCCCTTTTGGTCATCCTGACTGATCGAATAAGTAGTCGATGATTGCCAGTATTCTTCCTCTCCGCAGAGGTCGGAGAAGAACTTTGCTGAATCAGGATCCCCGAGATTCATAATCATCTTACTGCTACAACAGTTGATGATTGTATGTGTGTCATCGCGGCCATAGATACTCTCCACTCCAGCCAAGTCCGAGATGCCGAGCTCCACCACCACGCCTTTGGATCGGCCGGCAGTAAGCAGACGTTTCACCGTGGGTAAGCGCTGCATATTCCCGAACTCATCTAAAATGAGGTAAATGCTCTTTTCAGGGGAATCGTTTTCTGGCAATGCCAGCAGACGTTTTCCCGCAAGGTCGGCAAAGAGAGAAAGATACGGCCGCAACAAATTTGAGACTTCTTCAATACTCGTGATGAAGGTAACTCCATCACCAGGAGCCCCAGCCCATTCTCGGAGTGAAAAGGGACCATCCGTAGCAAATTCAAGCCAGGAAACATACGACATAAGCACGGCGATCACCCCCGCCGCCTGCTTGGAACTTGCGTCTTGAATGTAACTGTATCCAGCCTGACCGGAAGCAGTCGCTTGGCACATATTTGCGATATCTTTGATGGGTGAAGTGACCGCACGCCACAAGGCGGCGTTACTCCGATTGCCGCTGTTGAAACAATAGGCCATCACCCCTCTTAAAACATCCTGTGCCGCTGACGACCAGAACCTATCCTCGCCTTTCGCCGGGGGAATCAACGAACCAGCAATTGCCGAAAGATCAGGCTTTGTTTTAAGCTCGTTGAACAATGTCCAGCCAAGACCACGGGTGTCGAGCGGATTCAATATTGAATCTTGCCCATGGCGATAAAAATGTTCAACTAACTCTCCTTTGAAGTCATTCGCCATAGCGCGGCGTTTTGCCTTTCGTATCTCATCCAGATGTTGAATTAATACCGTCGACTTTCCTGAACCAGTTTGACCGGCAATCAACAAGTGTCGTCTAGAGAGATCCTCTGATATAATTATAGAACCAATAGGGATTATGCCGGTACCATCGTTCTCTTTTTTGATCTCCGCTTCCGTGATCAGACGTGCTCCACGGATGTATTCATTGTCCTTTATCTGCGAAGTCGCCTTGCTGAAAAATCGCAACGACAACGGCAGGAACAACCAGGCCAAAAACGACAGCATAACCACCCTTCCCCACGGTGCATCGGCATCTCGAAAAATGTCCGAGTACGTGAAATTTGCGGCCAGTTCGTGGGCGGGAATGGATATGATTTTTTGCGCCGTGTGAAACTGAAATTCCGGGTGAAATGGAGTGACGCTCAAGAGCTTAGCCAGCGGCCATTTCCAGAGAAGTTCCCTGTCCCAAGCAGGCACAAGAAAATAGACCGCCGCGATCAATGAAACCACCTGCAAGCCAATACACACGACCACGATCCCGAAATACATTTTTCCGGTCATAATAGCCCGGTGTTTCATCACCTCGTACCCTTGGTAGCTATTACTCATTGCCTCTTCCTTTCCCTTGTTAAAACGACAAAGAATCATTCGGTCTGCCATTCGATGCGACGGCTAATTTCTCGATCCATTCCACGAGCAGTTTCATTCGTTCCTTGTCTTCATTTTCATGTCCATCCACTTTCGTTTTTATTAGATCGACGATTGCCTGCAATCGTACTTTTTCGGTTTCGCGGGCCACCTCAAAATTACGGTTTGTGGCCTCTGCAAAAGCCTTCAAAGACTCGACTAAAGCGAACACATTCTTTTCAAGTTTTTCCACTCGATTTGCGAGGCCGTCGGTCGGATTCTCATCGACCATCCGTCGCGCGCCTTGCCGTAAAATCTCCGAGAAACTGTTCCCGGAAGCTTCGCTCAGTTGTGCGATTTTTTGCACCAACTCGCGCGGCATTTTCACGGATTTTTCGACCACACTTTCCATTACCTTTTGTCTCCTCTCCATGTGATACCGGGTATCACCGCACCAATTCAGGGCTTGCCACCATTTTGCCGGAAATCAGTATCACCTAGTAACACCAACAAAAACAAGCTGTTACATTTATCAGTAGCCCGGAGGGCTGCGTGGGGTGTGATGACCTTGACTTGTGAACGAAGTGAACCCGCCTTTTGCCATTCATTGCTCACATGATTCACCGTGAGTAATGCACTTTTTCGCCTTTGACTTTCGGAAGGTTTTCGGTGCAACCGGCACTGTCGTTGGAGGGGTTCTGTAGGGGAATGCATTCCCCTACAGAACAAAGCGAAAAAAGCAACAAACCGGTGTTAAGGTGTTGACTGTGACTTCCATTCCCTGCGGCATCTTGCAGGGAATGATCCTCCACAAGTCCATAGGCCATCGGGCTGTAAGCGAAAGGCCAGCTTTCGCAGCCCGATGAGACTGTGGACCCTGTGGAGGACAAGCGGTTTTCCACACCCCCTACTCCTCTGCATGAAACAACAGGAGCTACAAACAGCGACAAGGTTTTGAGCAGTCCGGATGTTGGTTTTGACTCTTCATGCCCTGCGTTTTTTTGCAGGGCATGATCGTCCACAAGTCCATAGGCCATCGCGTCAAAAGCGAAAGCCGGGCTTTCGTGACGCGATGAGACTGTGGACCCTGTGGGCGAAAGATCTTGGGTTAGCTTCGCGAGCGGAGGGAGTGAAGCTTCGTGCGCAAGTTCGCGGCCTGGTTTTTGAGGCCGTGGGCTTGCGCACGATAAAGGTGTTGCGTTAGTGGCCGGCACCCGAAGGGCGGAGACTCGCGGTCTTTTGCGAGGCTCCGGGCGTAGCCTGCCAGAACGGCCGGACAGTTTCATCGTCCGGTAACGCCCAGCCGATTGAGATGGTGATATTGAAGCAGTTGACGACATTGAATCTGCTTCTGTAGGTGATGATACTGGAACTGACTTTCGCCACCGAAGTCGGGTCGCAGACCCGGCTTCGGTGAATCCTTCATCCGTCCACAAGCTGTAGGTCGGAGGGCCTGGGCGATTCCCCTTAAGGGATCGCGGCCCGGAGCACCTACGCGCTTGTGGACGGACAGCCTTTAAGGTTTTCCTGAGCGCCGGCTTTTCAGTTGACGGCCGCGAGCAGCGGTCGTGATCTGAGGCGCGAAATGTCCGGTGCATGGTGCAGCAGGTTCTGGTTGCTCGCGGCATCGGCTTCATGATGCGCGCTGCATCCAGGTTCTGACTGTACGGTGTGCCGGATGGTTTTGGTTTTGCGTTAGTGGCCGGCACCCGGAGGGCGGAGACTCGCGGCCGTATGCGAGACTCCGGGCGTAGCCTGCCAGAACGGCCGGACAGTTTTATCGTCCGGCAACGCCCAGTCTCTGATTGTGATGCTACCGTTTCTGATCCTGGCATTGACTCCACCACTGCTTATCTCTTTGAAACTGCCGTCTCTGTCGGAGATTTCGAGCCTGCGGCAGCAGGCTCCTGTTTCCCGGCAGGAGGCCGGGGAACAGGAGCGGTGGTCTCTTCCCACATCATGTACACGTCCGCACGCCAGCGGACCTGCTTGAACCCCTCGTAGGCAGTAACTTTCCCGGCCTCGATATGCGCCAGCATATCCTTGATCCGTTGAAGAGTATCAAGTACGGGATTGACATCGGCTATTCTCGTCATTCGCGGTTCTTCCTCTCTCTTGGACTATTTCGGTGGTTCACCGCAGATTTCCGCAGTGAATTTTTCCAGCTCCGACACCTTACCGGCCGCAACAATTTTCTGTACAAGATGATCCGTTTTTGCCCTTTCCAGCCGATCAGCTTCATCCAGCTTTTTCTTGGCCGCAATCCTGGCATTCTTCATGATTTCCTTCGCCTCGGCCCTCAACGTCTCGGGGTTCTTCTTCTCTTTCACCTTTCATCCTCCTCTCAGAATTCCAATTCGACATCCTGAACTTGATTTTCGGCGATATCGTCCTGTTGAAGCGTCTCTTCAAAAACCAGCGGTGGCACTCCGCTGTCATCTTCAATGCCATGGTCAAGATCCGCCTGCTCATTCTGCATGTCCCTGACCTCATCCTGCAGCTCACGGATGGACTGCGCGAGCGAGTCAACTTCACTTAAGTCCGGTTTTTCACCTTGGGCAATCATCTCAAATTCATCAATCTTCTCCGCGAGGGTGTTCCCTGTGTCCATCCCGGCAATTTCTGCCGACTGCTCGACCGTGGTCGTTTTCTCATCAACCGTCTGAATCGCTTTTTCCAGACCGTTAACCGTATTGGTCATGATGTGACCTTCATCACGCGGCCGTGACATTGAAACGTTGATCGCATTGGCACTTGCGCGGCCGAACTTCTCCATTTCCGCCGTCGTGTCGATCTCGGCCGCTTTCGTTTCCCCACTCTGGCCGGCCGGATCCCTGTCCTCGGTCATGGCCACCTCCGTCTCCTGCATCCCCTTCCCGACAGTCTCCCGCAGATGTTCGACATACTCTGGCTCCTTCAACGGATGACGATCCATCAATTCTGCGGCCTTGTCGTTGCTGACGCTGGTGACCCAGGACTCCAACTCCGGCACCCAATACATCCCGGATTCCCTCATCTGCAAACCGGTTTCCTCGTCTTTCACCATTGCCCAGCCGTCAGCGAAATCGATCGCTATCCCCTTCTGGACCGGCGCCGCCCCCTCGCGCCTGTCCTCCAGGAGCACGAATTCCAGTCTGCCGGCATGGCCGCCGATCATGACCTCAGCCATGAATCCTTTCTCGAAATCCGAAAGGGTCCGGTTCCACTGGCTGAACTGCTCCGCCGTCATCTTGACGCCGCTCATCGCCTCCAGGGCCGTCTTATCGTTCTCGGCAGGCGGTTTGAGGTAGGCGAACATGATCACGCTGTCAACGGTGGCTCCCTGGCTCTTGTGGACGGTTACGGCGTAACCGTAATCGACGTTGGCGTAGTCTCTGAAGTTGAATGACACCTGCCGGCCTTCCATCTGGACCGTGACGTTTCCGTGTTCGTCCAGTGACTCTATGACACCAGTGCCGCCGTTCTCAACGCCGAGGGTCTTGTCGTTCTTCAGGAACACGAGCCGGTCGCCCGGTGAGAACTCCCGCTCCTCACGGTTGTAGAGCGTCGTCTTGTTCGCCATCTCCGCGGCGTCGAGCGTCACGGTGACATTTTTCGAGGTCTTCTCGCCGGTCTCGGGATCCCGCGCCTCCATCAGGTATCGGACAGTGACGGCATTCTTCTCAGGATCGACGCTCTGCACCTCTCCCTCAGCGTTGAGGCGGGTGCCCTTGATGGTCCGCATCTTGCCGTCCTCGCCACGCTCGCCGCTGAAATGAACCACCTGGCCCAGTGCGTACGAACCGGCAGTGACACCCTGTTGCGCCGGCGTGAGGACCTCCACGGCCTGGCCGCGCTCAATCTCTACGGCCGCGATTCTGGCCTCACGGATCTCGCGGTTGAGTTCGTGCCGGTCGGCATTCATGGCCGTGACCAGCAAAACGCTCTGCATCTCGCCTGCGGCGGCCTTCATCGGGTCACAATTCGGCTTGGCCGCCTCTGCCAGGTAGCGGTCCACGGTCGCCTGCACCAACTCTTTCCGATCGGCAATCTCCGTAACCCTCCCCTGCTGCTGCAACATCCCCAGCGCCTCAACGGCGTTCGCGCCGAACTGTTTCTGCTCGCCGTCGCGGTTCAGGGTCTCTACCACCTTGAGCAGTTCAGGATTCCTTTGACGGCTGATCTCCTTCATCTCCGCGTAATTGCCATATCCCTGTTTAGCCAGTTCAGTGGCGTGAACAAAGGACGGCCCGGCCTGGATACCCTGCAATTGTTTTTTGTCACCAATAAAGACGGGCTTTACTTCAACTCCCTGGGCCTTGAGGTCTCGAACGACGTTCAGTAAATGTTCCTGTTGGCGGGCACCGACAAAGGAGGCCTCGTCCACCTTGATCACCACCTGCGAGCCCTCAGGCACGACAATCCAGCGTTCCGGCTTCCCAGTTTGAGGCAGGTGGTGTGTTTCAGCGCTCTCCCGTCCATCCCTCCCCTCCTCGTGCCGTTCGCCCTCCAGGCGCGAAATTTGAGTCTCTGAATCCGGAGCGAGCAGCACGACGCCGAGCGACGTTCCCCCGGGCGTCCCGGAGAGCTGCTTTTCGGCAAGCTGCGGATCCTTGATCTCCCGGATGGCGCTCTTGAGGACCGTGAACCGGTCGCCGCCTTCTCGCCCTTCCCATTTCGTCTCGACAACGCGGCCACCCGGCCGGACTGCGGTGGTAGTGCCCTTGGCCACCGGTCCCCAAACGCTGCCTTTTGTGATCGCCGCGTCGTCCCTGTCCCGGGTCGTGAGTGTCACCCTACTGTCCGGAGTCCCTTTCGGCCTGACCGGCTCGCCATCGGCCTGGAAGCGTGTCTCTCCCGAGGCCTCCAAGTTGTTAGCGTGGCGCCCCGCCACCGCCGCGATATCCCCGGCCCGGCCCATGACAGCCTGGTCCTGCTGCTTTACCTGGTTGGAGGTGTCGATCCGGATCATGCCTCGATGGTAGCGGTTGAGAAAACTGTCGATGGTGTAGGACGGCTTGCCGGCCGCAGCGGACATCTCCATGGCCGCCTTGCCGGTGTAGGCCGCGTTGAGGGTGTAATGACCCCGGCCGGAGGGCTCCAGGACCTCTGTGTTGAAACGCTCCACGATCTCCGAGGCAAATGTTTTGCCGGTCCCCGGGTCCCCTTGGGTGACGGCGAAACCCTTGTCTCCGGCCAGCTCGTTTATGACGTGCTCCCGCTGACCGGGCGTGAGGGCCACTGTGCCGTCCCGCTTGTCTGTGACGTGTCTCTCGGCCGAGGCGGCTCCGGTCCGGTATGACGCCTCGTACCGGGTCTGTTCGGGGGTGAGCCTGTCCGGGGTGTCTCCGGCCAGCCCCGCCAGGTAGGCTTCCACCTCCGCCCTGGAGGTGGTGCTCCTGAACTCGCCCAGGGATTTCAGCGTCTCGATGTTGCGGGCCTCCAACTCACGCATTTCAGCGGTGGTATAGAACTCCTTGCCGGCATACCGGCCGTGGGTCGCCTGTCCGATTAGTTCAATGCCATTCCCCTTGCCGACCGGGCCGTCAATGGCGGCATTGAGGTCCTGAAGGGAGTGCTGGCCGCCGGAGATT
>JAATGX010000289.1 GCA_015688915.1 Desulfuromonadales bacterium | reverse complement strand
TGACGCCGACAGCCCACTGGCTCGAATACATTGACTGGTGGAATCCGATCATGAATGAGCCCCTGGAGATCAGAAAGGGGATGGCAGAGGTGGCGGAGGCCACGGGAACCGGTGTCGCCTGGAATGAAAAAGCGGTTGAACGGTTTTCAGCTTGAGTCTCGCTTGATGAAACCCGGCAGTCGAGGGAGACGGCCTGAAAGCGACCCTCGAGAAGCCATAATTGGGTTCAATAGTAGCCTGTTGCACGGGAAGAAAGGGGGTGTAACGCCATGACCGCAAAAGAACTCATCAAGCTGGCCGTCTTTCAAGGAAAGCAGATACGGAAAATCGTCCACGACGGCGAGTGGTGGTTTGCGGTCGTTGATGTTGTCGCTGTGTTAACAGACAGCGCCGATCCAAGGGACTATTGGTATCGAATAAAAAAGCGTGAAAAAATTGCAGGAGTTGAGTTATCGACAATTTGTCGACAACTGAAACTGGAGGCATCTGATTGGAAGAAATACGCCACGGACTGCGCAAATGCCAAAGGCCTGTTTCGTATCATCCAGTCCATCCCCTCCCCCAAGGCCGAGCCGTTCAAGCAATGGCTCGCCCAGGTCGGGTATGAACGGATTCAGGAGATCGAAAACCCCGAGCTTGCCCAGGAGCGGATGAAGCAACTGTACGAGCAAAAAGGGTATCCGAAAGATTGGATCGACAAGCGATTGCGGGGCATCGCCATCCGCCAGAACCTTACCGATGAATGGCAGGAGCGGGGAATTACGACGGAGCGTGATTTTAGTATCCTGACCGCCGAAATTGCGAAAGCCACCTTCGGCATTACCCCTTCGGAGCATAAGGAACTGAAGAGGCTGTCCAGGAAAAACGAGAATCTGCGCGACCACATGACCGATCTGGAATTGATCTTCACCATGCTGGGCGAAAAAGTGACGACGGAAATATCTCAGACAGAAAAACCAGATACGTTCGAGAAGAACAAAAAAGTAGCCAAGCGGGGTGGAAGCGTTGCTGGAACGGCACGGAAAGAAACCGAAAAAGAACTGGGCAGAAGCATCGTCAGCCCGGAGAATTTTCTGCCGAAGTCGCTTGCGCCACTAGTAAGGAATAAGAAATGAAAGCAGTCATCCAGCGCGTGCAATCCGCCTCGGTCGTGGTCGGGGGCGAAACCGTGGCCGAGATCGGTCGGGGTATCCTGGTGCTGCTCGGCGTCGAAAAGGGAGACGACGAGGCCAGGGCCGACTGGCTGGCGGAGAAGATCGTCAACCTGCGTATCTTCAGCGACGAGGCGGGCAAGATGAACCTGTCGCTGCTGGATAGGGGCGGCAGCCTGCTGGTGGTTTCCCAGTTCACCCTGGCCGGCAATTGCGCCAAGGGCCGCCGACCCTCCTTCGATACGGCGGCCTCTCCCGACGAGGGTAACCGGCTGTACGAGTACTTCGTGGCAGCGGCAAAACGGTACGGGATGCCGGTGGCTACCGGCATCTTCCAGGCCGACATGCGGGTTTCTCTGGCCAACGACGGGCCGGTGACCTTTGTCCTGGAAAAATAGCCGGGATATGGATTTTCCGTCCGGTTTGTGGTATATGGCGGGTGCGGAAACAAAGAGGGGCCAGTCGCAAACGACTGACCCCTTAATTTGCATGGTCGGAATGAGAGGATTCGAACCTCCGACCCCCTGCTCCCGAAGCAGGTGCGCTACCAGGCTGCGCTACATTCCGAAGAACTGTCTATATATATTTTTTTAGCGGGCTTTGTCAACTGCAAAGACCCCCGGAAGGATCGGGAAGCATGAACGACAGCATCAAACAGCAGATAAGAGACCTTCTGAAAAAGCACAACGCCGTGCTGCTGGCCCATAACTACATGCGCGACGAGGTGCAGGAGATTGCCGACATCACTGGTGATTCCCTGGCGCTGTCCATGGAGGCCGCCAAGACCCGGGCCGATGTGATCGTTTTCTGCGGGGTGCAATTCATGGCTGAATCGGCCGCCATCCTGTCGCCGGACAAGAAGGTGCTGCTCCCCCGCCCCGACGCCGGCTGCCCCATGGCAGACATGGTCACGGCGGAGGAACTGGAGGCACTGAAGGCCGCGCATCCCGCCGCGCCGGTGGTGACCTACGTCAACTCCTCGGCCGAGGTCAAGGCCCATTCCGACATCTGCTGCACCTCGGCCAATGCCCTCAAGGTGGTCAGGTCGCTCAGGGAGGAGGAACTGATCTTCGTGCCGGACCGCAACCTGGGGCGCTGGGTGGCGAAGTTCGTGCCGGAAAAGCGCTTCATCTTCTGGGAGGGATTCTGCCCCACCCACGAGCGGATGACCGTGGAGGCGGTGTTGAAGAAGAAGGCCGAGCATCCCGACGCCCTGTTCGTCTGTCACCCCGAGAGCGCCCCGGAGGTTTCGGCCCTGGCCGACCACGTCTGCTCCACCAGCGGCATGTACGACTGGTGCCGCCAGAGTCCGGCGAAAAAATTCATCATCGGCACCGAGGCGGGCATCCTCTACAAGCTGCGTCTTGAGAACCCGGGCAAGGAATTCATCCTGGCGTCGCCGGCCCTGTTCTGCCCCAACATGAAGCTCACCTCCCTGGAGGACGTGCTCCACTCGCTCCAGACCATGTCGCCGGTGGTGACCGTGTCCGAAGAGGTCCGTGTCAAGGCCAGGGCGGCTCTGGACCAGATGCTGGCCGTGCCGCGGGACTGATATGCATCTGCCGGTAAAAGGGGGCCATCCCGCGTTCGCAGTCCGGATATGTCCCCATATCAGGGCTGCGGCTTTTGCAACGGGACTGGCGCTGCTCCTTTGCTGGCTGTCTCCGGCCCTTGCGGAGCCAAGTCCGAAACAGCCGTCCGCGGTCATCATCGTGGGGGGCGACCGCGACTATCCCCCCTACGAGTTCATCGACAGGAACGGCAATCCCAACGGATACAATGTGGAGCTGACCCGCGCCATCGCCGAGGGGATGGGGATGCGCGTGCAGTTCCGCCTGGGAGGATGGGCCGAGATGCGGTCTGCCCTTCAGTCCGGGAAGATTGACGTGCTCCAGGGGATGTCCTACTCGGATGAGCGGTCCGGCGAGGTCGATTTTTCTCTCCCCCATACCATTGTCAATCACGCCGTGTTCGCCCGCCGCGATTCGCAGAATGTCAACTCACTGGCCGAGCTGGAGGGCAGAGCGGTTGCCGTGCACCGTGGCGGCATCATGCACGACTACCTGGTTAAAACCGGATTCCGCGGCAGGCTGGTCCTTACCGACACCCCGGCCGACGCCCTGCGTGCATTGGCCTCCGGCAAGGCCGACTACGCCGTTGTGGCCATCGTGCCGGGCATGTACATCATCCGCGAACTGAAGCTGACCAACCTGCTGCCGGTGGTGCGCAATGTGGCCACCCACCGCTACTGTTACGCCGTTACCAAAGGGAACGCGGAGCTGATCTCCCGTTTCAACGAAGGCTTGGCCATCCTCAAGAAGACCGGCCAGTACCAGGTCATCTACAACAAATGGCTCGGGGTCCTGGAGCCGCCCGGTGTTCCGTGGCGGCAACTCGCCCGGCTCGGCGCCCTGGTGGTCGGCCCCCTGGTGCTGCTTCTGGGAGGTTTCGCCCTCTGGTCCCGGACCCTCCACAAACAGGTGGCCCTGCGCACCGCCGACCTGACCCGGGAGATCGCCGAGCGGCGGCATGCCGAGGAGGAACTGCGGCTCAACCAGCAGCAACTGATCCAGGCCGACAAAATGGCGGCCCTGGGGGTTCTGGTATCAGGCGTGGCCCATGAGATCAACAACCCCACCGGCCTGATCCTCCTGGAAGTCCCGACCCTCAAACGGGCCTGCACGGACGCGCTGAAGATACTGGAGCTGTACTACCGGGAGAACGGCGACTTCTCCTGCGGCGGGCTCCCCTATTCGCGGATGCGGGAGGAGATCCCGCGCAGTCTGGACAAGCTTCAGGACGCTGGGAAGCGGATCAGGCGCATCGTGGAGGACCTGAAGGATTTCGCCCGGCAGGGGGACAGCGCCTGCAACGAGCCCGTGGACCTGAACGCCGTGGCCCAGGCGGCGGTGCGCCTGGTGGAGCCTTCCATCCGCAAGGCCACGGCCCGTTTCAGTGCCGCGTACGGCGACAGCCTCCCCTTGATCCGGGGCAATCCCCAGCGTATCGAGCAGGTGCTGGTCAATCTCATCCTCAACGCCTGCCAGGCCCTGCCGGACAGCGGCCGGGCCATCGAATTGACCACCCGGCGCGATCCGGAGCGCGGGAGCGTAGTGTTCCAGCTCCGGGACGAGGGGAGCGGCATCTCTGCCGAGCACCTCCCGCGCCTGACCGACCCGTTTTTCACCACCAAGCGGGACACCGGGGGAACCGGCCTCGGCCTGTCCGTGTCGGCCGGCATCGTCAAGGAGCATGGCGGCGCCCTGGAGTTCGAATCGATCCCCGGCAGCGGAACCATTGTCACGCTGACATTGCCGGCGCATGCCGAAGAGCAGAACCAGAACCTTACCACCCTTGTCCCCTCCTGAAACAGGAGGGGAACCTTGGCGCCCCCCTCCTTGATAAGGAGGGGCCGGGGGTGGTCACAACGGAGGAAAACATCCGATGAACGATACCGCCTATCCCGATTTCGGCATCCTTCTGGTGGACGACGAACCGGCCTGGCTCGGCTCCCTGGCCCTGACCCTGGAGACCTGCGCCGGCATCACCAATATCACGACCTGCAACGACAGCCGCCAGGTCATGGCCATCCTCGACCAGGGGCGGATCGGGCTGGTGCTGCTCGACCTCACCATGCCGCACCTGTCAGGCGAGGAGTTGCTGGAACAGATCGCCGAGCGCCATCCCGAGATCGCCACCATCGTCATCAGCGGCCTGAACCAGGTGGAGACCGCGGTCGGCTGCATGCGGCGGGGAGCATTCGACTATTTCGTCAAGACCGACGACGAGGACCGCATGGTCGGCGGCGTGCTCCGGGCGGTACATATGCAGGAGTTGCAGCGGGACCACCGGGAGATGGCCAGCCGGTTCTGCTCGCCGGAGATACGCCACCCCGAGGCGTTCGAGGCGGTCATTACCAATGACCGGGCCATGCAGGCCGTCTTTGCCTATGTGGAGGCGGTGGCCAGGAGCCCCCAGCCGCTCTTGATCACCGGCGAGAGCGGGGTGGGCAAGGAGCTCATCGCCCGGGCCGCCCACCGTTTGAGCGGCTGCAAGGGGAAGCTGGTGACGGTCAACGTGGCCGGGCTGGACGATGCGGTCTTCAGCGACACCCTGTTCGGCCACGTGCGGGGCGCCTTCACCGGTGCCGAGCAGGTCCGGCGCGGCATGGTGGAGGAGGCGTGTGACGGGACCCTGTTCCTGGACGAGATCGGCGACCTGAGCATTGCCTCCCAGGTGAAGCTGCTGCGGCTGCTTCAGGAAGGGGAGTACTTTCCCCTGGGAAGCGACCTGCCCAAGCGGCTCAAGGCCCGGATCATGGTGGCCACCCATCGCAACCTGCCGGCCGCGGAGCGGGATGGTGCCTTTCGCCGCGACCTGCTCTACCGGCTGCGCACCCATCAGGTGCACCTGCCGCCGCTCAGGGAACGGCGCGGGGACATCCCGCTGCTGCTGGATCACTTTCTGGATCAGGCTGCGAGGGAACTGGGCAGGAAGAGGCCCACTCCGCCCCCGGGCCTGGCCCAGTTCCTGGCCACCTACAGCTTTCCCGGCAATGTGCGCGAACTGAAGGCCATGGTCTACGATGCTGTCAGCGTGCACCGGGAGCGGATGCTCTCCATGGATTCGTTCATACGGGCCGTTGAACGGGCCAAGGACGAAAACGGCGCCGTTACCTGTGTAGGCGCCCAACAGAACCCCTTTGCCCGGTTCGAGGAACTCCCCACCTTCGGCGATGCAGCCGCATTCCTGGTACAGGAGGCCATGGACCGGGCCAACGGCAATCAGACCCTGGCGGCGCGGCTCCTGGGCATCTCCCAGCCGGCACTCAACAAGCGGTTGAAAATGGCAAAAGGATGATGTTGTTGAACCCCCATAACCGGCGGTTATAATCATACCTATGGTTATAGCGGGTTTATCATGTTGAAATAGTTGCTATTCTAATCGTGTTCCCTCAAGCCGTCATAGCCGCAGGTTATGGCGGTTTTTTCGTGCCTGGTCGGGTATCGATACAAAGTATGCTTATTAGTTGGTATCTTACACAAAACATGGTCTTTGGCATCATCCCTGCTGCTCTCTGGTCGGAAAGGGCGCGTCCCGCAAGAGGCCGCCATATCACAGATGCAGCGGAGGTGTGCCATGTTGATGTTCTGGATTCAGTTCGTGATGGTGCTTGGTGCCGTCCTGATCGGTATCCGCAGAGGTGGTGTTGCACTCGGCATGATCGGCGGGTTGGGTGTAACACTGCTGGTGTTGGGCTTCCGCAGTTCACCCTCGGAACCGCCCATCGCGGTCATGCTGATCATCCTGGCGGTGGTGACCGCTTCGGCAACCCTGCAGGTGGCCGGAGGGCTGGATTATCTGGTGCAGTTGACGGAAAGGATGCTGCGGGCCAATCCCAAATACGTGACCATCCTGGCGCCGCTCTCCACCTTCTTCCTGACCGTCTGTGTGGGCACCGGCCATGCCGTGTACGCGCTGCTGCCGGTCATCTCCGACGTGGCGCTCAAGACCGGTATCCGGCCGGAACGCCCCATGGCCATCTCCAGCGTCGCCTCCCAGATGGGGATCACCGCCAGCCCGGTGGCCGCCGCCGTGACCTTCTTCCTCGGCTTTGCCGCCAAGGCCGGCCACCCGGTGACCCTGATCGACATCATCTCCGTCACCTTGCCGGCCGGTGTCGTCGGCGTGCTGGCGGCGGCCGCCTGGAGCTTCAACCGCGGCAAGGACCTGGACAAGGATCCCGAATACCAGGAACGGCTGAAAGACCCGGATTTCAGAAAGGCGCTGGATGCGGACGTCACGACCCTGGACAAAAAGATCTCCACCAGCGCCAAGATCTCGGTGCTGCTGTTCTTCGCCGGCGTCGGTTCCATCATCCTGTTGGCCAGTTGTCCCGAACTGCTGCCCTTGGGTACCGACCATAAGCCGGTGCCCATGACCACGGTGGTCCAGTTCGTCATGCTGG
>JAATGX010000256.1 GCA_015688915.1 Desulfuromonadales bacterium | reverse complement strand
CCGCACGTAGAAAACGTCGGCAACCTGGTCCACCTTGGTGGAGATCTTGGAAACGCCGATGTAGAGCCCCAAGTGGGTCAGGGTGCTGGTAATCAGGTATAACAGCCCCACCTTGTCGTGGGTGTAGATGTCGATGACCGTGTACCTGTCGGAAACCTCGTTGTCGAACTCCACCCTGGTCGGAAAGCGGGGGGCCGGGCGGGCGGTCAGGAGTGACGGCCGCTGGCGTTTTTCCACCAGTTCGGCCACGTCGGCCTCGCCATGGATCACCCGGCGCATATCGTCCTGGACCTTCTGCCAGCGTTGTTCGTCGGTGATGATGAACCCCTGGGGCGAATTGACCTGCAGGATGTCCAGCACCTTGCCGTTGCGGCTGGTATTGATCTGGGCCCCCAGGATGTTGACGCCGTTGGCGGCCATGACGCCGGTGATGCGCGAAAACAGCCCCGGCATATCGTGGGCGCAGATGGTGAACTCCGAATAACCGCTCTCCTCCTGGTGGGCGATCTTCATCAGGATGCCGGCCCCGTCCAGGCCGAGCAGCAGCCGGGCCTGACCGGCGATCAGGGGCGGGCTGTTGGAGAGCAGGAGCCGGACCGGCGTGGCCTTGAGCTCTTCCCGGACCCGAGCCATGGGGTAGTCGTCCTCCAGGATGGCCGCCACATCCTTGATGACCGCCTTGACCCGTTCGCTGCTCGCCTCCAGCCGGAACTCGCCCCGTTCCAGGACGTTGAACGCCTTTTCGTACAGTTCCTGGAACAGCAGCGCCTTCCAGGTGGACCAGACATCCGACCCGACCGCCCTGACATCGGACACGGTCAAAAGGTACAGCATCTTCAGGTTCTCGCTGGTCTCCATCTGACGGGCGAACTGGACGATCATCCGCTCGTCGTTCAGATCGCGGCGCTGGGAGATATGGGCGAACAGCAGGTGATGGCGCACCAGAAACTCCAGCCGTTCACCACCTTCCTTGGAGAGTCCCATGCGCCGGGAAATGGTGGGGATCATGGCGGCCCCTTTCTCGGAGTGCCCTCCCCCTTCACCCTTGCCGATGTCGTGAAACAGGACCGCAAGCAGCAGCAGTTCGGGTTTACCGATCTTGCTGGCAACCTCGCACGGGAAGGGGAGAACGTCCCTTGACTGGCCGGCCAGCATCCGCTCGGCCTCTTCCACGGCGAACAGGGTGTGAATATCCACGGTATAGATGTGGTACATGTCGTGCTGTACCTTGCAGTAGATATGCTCGAATTCGGGGATATAGCGGTTGAGAAACTCCAGGTGGTGCATCCGACGCAGTGTTTCGGCAATATCCTTGGGAGTGCGCAGGATCGTCAGAAACGACTGGTTCACCTCGCGGTTGCGACGGAATTTGTCATTGACCAGGTGCAGGTTCCTGCGGATCAACCCCTTGACCCTGACATTCAGGTCCACGCCATGCTTCTGCGCAAACTCGAAGATCCGCATCAACACGACCGGATTCTTTTCCACCACCGTTTCGTCCGGGACAATCAGCTCTCCCTTGAGCACGAAACAGCCGTCGCCAACCGGCCGGCGCACGAAATATCCCAAAATCTTCATCGCGCCTTCGTCGCGCCAGATGCAGCGGGACACCAGACTGGAGGCAAAATGCTCCACACGGTTGGCGTGGCGGTAGTAATCCCGCATGAAATCCTCCACCGCCAGTATCTTGCCGCGATCCTGGTAACCGAAAAACGCCGCCAGGTGGACCTGGGCATCAAAGGTCAACTGATCGTTCTTGCGGCCGTTGAAGTAATGCAGTTCATTGCGGATGCGCCACAGGTAGTCCAGGGCGGCGTAATAGCTCTCCAACTCCTCCTCGTTCAACACCCCCGTGATGATCAACTCCCTGGGATGGTCGAACTTGTACTTGACGCGCGCCGCCCACATGGCGGTCTGCAGATCGCGCAGCCCCCCCTCCCCTTCCTTGAGGTTCGGTTCCAGCAGATAGACGGTGGAGCCGTATTTTTCCCGGCGAGCCTTCATGTCGGCCAGCTTTCCCTTGATGAACTTGTCGCTGGATTTGGTCAGGATCTGGGTGAAAATCACCTTGTGAAGGGCATCGAACAACGGGCGGCTGCCGGTCAGAAAACGGGCGTCCATCAACGCGGTCTTGACGGTGCTGTCGGCGGCGGCCATCTCGACGCAATCGGAAATGACCCGTACCGAATAGCCGACGTCCAGACGCATGTCCCAGAGGAAATAGAGCAGTTTCTGGGCGATATCCTCCACCCGCTTGGCCGACAGGGTACCATCGTGCAGGAACATGATATCGATGTCCGAGAAGGGGTTCAACTCCCCGCGTCCATACCCCCCGACAGCCACCAGGGTGATGTGTTCCATCAGGGCGCCGTTTCCGTCCAGGTCGTAGAGGATGCTGCGGAACAGCTTGTTGACCAGTTCATCGGTCATGTCGCAGATCAGGTGGGTCACCTCGCTGCCGGAGCCTCCCGCCTCATGCAGCTTTCTGATCTCCTCGCGGTAGTGGCCGAGAAAATTCTTGCAACCGGAAAAATAGAGCGGCCGCTTCTCCTCGAAGCCCGCCATACCCGCATCGCCGACGGCGTTGATATCGTCGGGGAAATAAGGATCGATAAAGAATTGCATGGGTTCCTCGCGTTATGGGGATCGATATGCGGCGGGCAGCGCTGGCGACCGTCCGGGGTTGCCGGATTATACGTCAGGCAAGACGGCGAGTCAAAAGCAATAAAAAAGGCGGCCCGCAGACCGCCTTTCTCTCATCGGAACACTCTCAAGGTCATTCTCAAATAACAAACCTGTCCACCAATCCGCGCAGATTATGCGCTTCCTGAGCCAGTTGCGCGGCAGTGACGGAGGTTTCTTCCGAACTTCGCGCCATCTGACCGGAGGACAGGGTGATCTGCTGGATATTGCCGGAAATCTCGCCCGACGTGGCGGCCTGCTCTTCCGACGCCGTGGCGATTTGAGCAATCTGCATCGAAACGGATGCGACCTTTTCCAGGATGGTATCCAGAGATTGTTCCACCTTTTTCACCGATGCACCCTCCTGTTCCGTTTCCCGCACCCCGGTTTCCATGACCGACACCGCTGCAAGGGTTTCCGTCTGTATTGCCTTGATCATGTCGCCGATCTCTTTCGTCGCCCTGGTGGTCCTCTCGGCCAGGGCGCGGACCTCGTCGGCCACCACGGCAAAACCGCGCCCCTGTTCTCCGGCTCGCGCAGCTTCGATGGCCGCGTTCAGGGCCAGCAGGTTGGTCTGGTCGGCGATATCCTGGATTGTTCCTATGATCTCGCCAATCTGCTCGGACTTGGCGCCCAGGTTGCCGATGGCAACCGCCGCCTTTTTGACGCGATCCGATATGGTCGCCATACCGGTGCTCGCCACATTGAAGACCGCAACCCCTTCCCGGGCCTCCTCGCCGGACCGCTGCGCGTCTTCCGAAGCCGAATGACAGCTCCGCGAGATGTCGGTGCTCGTTGCCGACATCTCTTCGCTCGCGGTCGCCATGGTGGTGACGCGCCCGGCAATATCGCCCGATATTGCCGTGACCTGGTTGGCCGTGGCATGCAGTTGGGTCGACGCCGAGGCAACATGCCCGGCCGAAGCGGCTATGGCGTCCACCATTTTCCGCAGGTCCGCCGACATGCTCGACAGGCTCCGGGAAATATCGCCGAACTCGTCCTTTGCCGACACCTCGATCGCTGTCGTAAGATCACCCGCCGCAACGTCGCGAATCCCGGCCTGAATGGCACCAACCGCTTT
>JAATGX010000068.1 GCA_015688915.1 Desulfuromonadales bacterium | reverse complement strand
TCAAGATCCTTGCTGGCTGCCTGCAACCTGCGATTGAGCACCGACTGATCTTCCTGCCCCGACGACGAGATCAGGGACGGCGTGAAGCTTTCGCCGGCAGGTTCCGCGCTGGCTATGGATCCAAGGGAAAAAAACAGCATCGGCCCCATAAGCAGGGCAACTCCCCGCAACCGGAATCTGAAATGATACGGTACATTCATAAAAAACCCCTTGAGACGTTTATTTTCGGAAAACAGTTCAGAAACGTATTGTCATCTTTCCGGCACAGTGCGATGCCCATGCCGGTTCCAAGACCTCTCTGCAACACAGCCGCAGCGGACGAAAAAAACGCACAAAAAAGCCGGGTCCAAATATCGTGTGATATTTCGGCGACCCGGCTGTCTCTAAAAGACCCCTACAGACTTCCCGTCCCATCCTCGCGAATGGTTCAGTATTATCCTATATCGATCAATCATTTCGCATACAATCACATGTTTGTAAATGTCTTGTCAATAATTTAATCAGCACAATATTAAAAATCCGCACGGTCAAAAAAATACCGATACCAAGGGGCATTCTAAGGGGCTGTCATGATGAATGGCCTCTCGCGCTTTACAGGGATGGCGGGTGGTTTTTCTTGACAGAGTTCACAGGAAAGTTGAAATTGCAGGCGGAAAAGTTTTTTAGCGAAGCGTCACGCTTGGGGAGCCAACAGATTCAGGGAGTCAGCCAAGGCGGCCGGTTCCCTTTTCCTTGCGGCGGCTGCGATGGCACCATACCGGTTCCCTGTCCGGGTTTCCGGGACATTTTTGGAGAAACAGCGTGCATGAATTCAGCGAGCGACAACCAGTCACTGCCGGACGAACAATCCGTGGGGCGGCCATGAAACGGGTCTTGTGTGCGATAGCAACGGTTCTTGCCCTTGCCGGCCATGCATCGGCAGCGCTCAAGCCGCTTGCGGGGACGCTCGAACTGGCCTGTAGGCAAATCCGTCTCGACAGCAGCGGCAAGAGGACCACGGTCTATTTCCGCACCATCGCCAACATGAGGGATATCGGAAAAGCCGTCAGAACATACAATGCCGGTTCCCCTGTCCCTCCAGGTTTCAAGCCGCTCTTCAATCTCCTGTGGTCGGCAACCGCTCAGGAGGCCGAGACGGCATGCGTGCAGGTCAAAGGCGACAGCGACGACTTCAGCGGGCGGTACTTGTTGCGGGTCGTCACGGCGCGGAATAAAGATGCGAAGTTTTTCGACGACACGGTCAAGGGTGAATTGTTGGATGATATCCTGTATGAATCGCCCAGGTAACGCATGCCCGATTCAGCCACTGCCGATCCCGAATCTCGTCTGAAGCCGCATCGCCACCCCATATGACGAATCCCTGACGGCAATCGATCCTACAATAGATGTTGTTCATTAATAAGGTATCGGGTATATTCGATCTGACAAATTACTTGTGGGGTCACCATCCGATGGATCTTCAAGCAGTAGTCAACGATATTGCCGCGCAAATGGGCCTGTTCGATCTGGAGGTCACGCTTGTCGACGGTATCCGGCTAGGTTGCACGGACGTCCACCTGTTGAATATTTCAACTCGAGGCCATGTGACAAACTCGCTGGTATACCGGTGCGACATAGAAAGCCTTCAGGAAGGTATTGTCAGCGACAGGTTCGAGCTCAGAATCAGAAATGCATTGTCCCGGCTCCTGATAATGTTGTAACCACCCCGTCCCTTCATCCCCCACCACATATCGGTCGGCAACCGCAGGATCCACCGCTGCTCCCTTTCGTTTCCGGGCTTCAGGGAATCGTGCGCCGTAAACAAGAATCTGCCAAGAACGCACTTTACCACGTGGAAAAAATCATCTAAACTGGCCCCCCGATACCTCCGGAACACCCAATTCTCAGGGATAACAGCCATACGACAGGAACCTTATGACGGGCGCCGATAAAGCAGCAATCCTGCTCCTCTACCTGGGCAACGACGTCACCAGGCAGGTTTTCGAGCATCTGGACGACGCTGAAATAAAAAAGATCAGCAAAAGCATGGCCCCGCTCGACGTGGAGAAAGCACAATCAAAAATCATCAAGATAGTCCGCACGATGGAAGAAGAAGGCAAGATAGTCCTTGCCGGCCGCGGAGGGGACGATGTCCTCGTCTAAGGTGATGGAAAATGGCGTGAAGCCCTTTGTGGTCGAGGACGGCCCCACCCAGGTCGAAGCATCCGAGCTGGTCCAGGCGCGGAACGAACTGCAGGAGATCAACGAACAACTGGAACGGCGTGTGGCCGAGCGGACTGCCGAACTTACCAATACGGTCAATGTGCTGCAGGAGGAGATCATAGAGCGGCAACTGGCCGAAACGCGGCTGTCGAAAACAGCCGGGGAATTGAGCGACCTCTATAACAATGCGCCCTGCGGCTACCACTCGCTGGACAAGGACGGTGTTTTTGTCCGCATCAACAACACCGAACTCACCTGGTTGGGGTACACCCGGGACGAAGTCATCGGAAAGCTGAAGTTTGTCGATCTCCTGACCGACAATGGCAGGCGGATATTCGAGGAGACCTTCCCGAATCTCAAGCGGGACGGCCAGGTAACGGATATCGAACAGGAGATGGTCCGCAAGGACGGTTCCCTGCTGCCGGTTATCCTGAACGCCACGGCCATCCGTGACGATGACGGGAGCTATCTCGTGAGCAGATCGACAATGTTCGATATCTCCGAACGCAAAGAGGTGGAGCGGAAGATCCGCGAAAAGGACCGCATCATGATGCAGCAGGGGCGCCAGGCGGCCATGGGCGAGATGATCGGCAACATCGCCCACCAATGGCGGCAGCCGTTGAACGTCCTGGCGCTTACCATCCAGCGGGTGCAGTTGTTTCACGATATGGGCACGTTCACCAAGGAGTTCCTTGCCTCCAGTACCGCCGAGGCCATGAAGGTCATCAATCATATGTCGCAGACCATCGACGATTTCCGGAACTTCTTCAGCCCCGACAAGGAAAAGGAAACCTTCACGGCCAATGAGGCGCTGACCAGTTCCCTTTCGCTCATCGACGCGAGCTTCGCCGGCCAGAATATCCGGATTGACGTGGATGCGGCGGATACCCCCGCCATTCATGGCTATCGGAACGAATACTCCCAGGTGCTCATCAATATCCTTATGAATTCACGGGATGCGTTGCTGGAGCGGAAGGTGGGCAGCCCGAAGGTCGTGATCAGGGTATTCACGGAGGACGGCAGGGCGGTGGTGACCATTGCGGACAACGCCGGCGGCATTCCCGAGGGCGTCATGACCAGGGTCTTCGACCCGTATTTTACCACCAAGGGGCCGCAAAAGGGGACCGGGGTCGGTCTGTTCATGTCCAAGACCATCATAGAAAAGAACATGAACGGCACGCTTTCCGTGCGGAACATGGCCGAGGGCGCCGAATTCAGGATAGAGGTCTGAGGCGTGCCGATGGACCACGCAGAATCTTACTCCGCTGAATTGCGTTGATTTTTTGACCTGCCGGGATATAGTGGGCGTGTTTTGCGCTGGGGCGGCCATGGGATTTTTACGGGCTGCCCACAATCCATTGTTACAGGACGTCCTGCGATGACAACAGCCTGGGCCCGCCTTTTCGGCTACAAATCCAATCACAAACCGGGCGATGTTTCCACTATTGACCTCCTTGCGCGTGTCCCGCTGTTCGAGGACCTGAGAAGGCGAGAGCTCGCCGCTGTGGAGCGGATCCTTCACCGGCGCCATTACAGTCGGGGCGAGATGATTTTTCGTCAGGGGGAGCGGGGCATGGGGATGTATATCGTGCAGCAGGGCACGGTGGCCATCACCCGTGAACCGGAAAACCATGAACTGTTCGAATTGAAGGATGGGGATTTTTTCGGCGAGGTGGCGCTTCTGGATGAATCGCCCCGTTCGGCCACCGCGATGGCAAAAACGGATTGCAGTGTGTTCGGTTTCTTTCAACCCGACCTGTTCGATCTCATCAGCCGGGACTCCCGCCTGGGGGTGAAGATCGTGCTGCGGGTGGCGAGATTCGCCGGTCAGCGCCTCCGTCAGGCAAACGAACGGATCCAGGCGCTGTCCATGGAACTCGCGTCCTTCAAAGAGGCGGCTGCGAGCGAAGAGAGGTAAGGGCGGAATGCTGGCCGGACAGACACGCAACGCGATCCATCTCTCGGCCCTCTTTGCCGCCGTTTTCCTGGCGCTGGTCATTCTCTACGTGGGACACGTCGCCGAGATCGTGATCATTGCCGGACTCCTGGCATACCTTCTCGATCCCATGGTAACGGCCATTGAAGAGCGGGGCCTGTCGCGCACCGCTGCCACGGCGCTCATCATGTTCCTGATTGCCCTCGTCGTCATTGTCTTCTGGTATACCGTCATCCCCATCGCGATCGTTCAGTTCAAGGCGCTCCAGGCCGGGGCAGGGGTGACGCCGGCTTCCCGGGTGCTGGCCAGGATCGAAGGCCAACTCCGTGATATCTGCCAGTCACTGGGTCTGGGAGCCATCAATCTGACCGAGGAGTTCGGCAAGTTCAAGACCAACCTGGTGCTCAAGATACCGAACTTCATCATCAACGATTCCCCCTCCCTGCTGATCGGCCTGGTCATGACCCCGTTCGTCATGTTTTTCATCCTGAAGGATGCCCGGCTGTTCAAGAAATATTTTATCAGCTTGGTGCCGAACCGTTATTTTGAATTCACCCTGGACCTGATGTACAAGATGGACATCCAGCTCGGCAACTACCTGCGGGGGCAGTTCATCGACGCCCTGGTCTTCGGTCTGCTGGCCACGGCCGCCCTCTGGGCGCTGAATGTGCCGTATTTCGTCTTCATCGGCATCTTCTCCGGCCTGGCCAATCTCATTCCCTTTGTCGGGCCGCTGGCCGGCGCCTCGGCGGCCCTGGTCGCCGTGGTCCTGGAACAGGGGGACGTCATCCGCGGCGTCTATGTGCTGCTGGCATTCGCCATCCTCAAGCTGGTGGACGATATCGCGATTCAGCCGCTCGCCATCGGGAAACACGTGGATCTGCACCCCATGGTCATTGCGCTGGCGATCCTGGTGGGGGGCCATATCTTCGGCATTCTCGGCATGCTGCTGGTTGTGCCGTTTGTGGGATTCGTCAAGGTTGTGTTCGAGGAGAGCATCGATACCTACCGGAGATACCGCTTTGACTGACAGCAAGCGCCGGTGCCGGCCGTGAGCGATACCGCCATGGATACCGCCCAATGGGACGGCCTCTGCAAGCAATGCGGGCGCTGCTGTCTCGACAAGCTGGAGGATGGCCGGGGCAGGATCATCTACACCGGAGACTCCTGCCGCTATCTGGACATAGTGACCCGCCGCTGCAAGATCTTCGACCGCCGCTTCGAGATCAATCCGCTGTGCATGAAGCTGACGCCGGAGTTGGTGGATACCCTCCCCTGGCTCCCCCGCGATTGCGGTTATCGCCCGGCCGCCCCCAGATTTACCCGCAAGGAAAACCGTAACCGCAGGAAGCCTGAATAACCCCCGCAAAACAGGTTCACGCGACGACGCGACATCTCAAAGTCACCGAATTCAACATACCAGGAATTGCATGAAATACCGCATCACAGAGTCCTGCAATCCGTCAAACAGAGCGCGTATCGACAAAGAACGGGGCGTGGTTCGAGGTGAAGAGCGGGGGATCGTTCTTCAGGATCGCCGCTACCGCCGGGTTCCGCGTGAACTCATGGGACATGAAGCGTCGCACCTCCTTGCGCCCCCACCCACGGGGATGGCGGAAACCGGTGTACAGGGAAAGATCCCCCTCGTAAAACGGTTCGGTCGCGTGGGCAGCGGCCTCTTCGGCGTTGACCGGCATGTTGAAGACAGCCAGGTTCAGGAAACCGATCGCCTCGTGGTGGCGGACGACAAACTCCAGGGTCCTCCGGGCCTCGGCCTCCGTCTCCGCCGGTGTGCCGAACAACAGATACAGATAGACGCCGATCCCCGCCTGTTTGAGGTTCGACAACACCCGCGACGCCGTAGCCACGTCGATCCCTTTCCCCAGCCGGTCCAGCACCCCTTGATCGCCCGATTCCAGTCCGAGCTTGAGCATCACGCACCCGGAACGCCTGAGAGCCCGGCAAAAATCCGGGTCCGCCAACTCCGGGCCGATCCGGGCGAAGCCGTACCAGGGGACGCCGGGAGGATCTGCCGCCAGGCCGTCCAGAAAGGCCGGACTGACGGCGTTGTCCAGCAGGTGCAGCAGCGCGGGGCGTGTCTCCGCCACCAGGGCGTGCAGGTCGGCCATGGCCTGCCCTACCGGAATCGGGCTGTAGCGGTTCCCTTCGGCACGCTCGGGACAGAAGGAACAGCGGTTCCAGTAACAGCCGCCGGCAGTGCTGTAGGGGAGGATGAGGCCGGGCGAGAGGTAATCGGCCAGCGGCAGGCGGGAATAATCGGGCCTGACATGCCGCTGAGCACCCTCCACGCCGGCCAAAGCGAGCAGGAAGCCCTCGCCCGGTCCCGCCACCAGGTGATCCACCAGCCCGTTAAAGGGGTTCAGCCAGCCGGGACGGCTCATCCACGAGGTTACCAGCCCGCCGCCGAGCACGATGGTGACAGTGGGAAACCGTTTCCTGATGTAGCCGATCATGGCGAAGCTGCACAATGCCTGGCTCAGGTAGTTCAGGGAAAACCCGACCATGGCCACGTTGTCGAGGCACGTGGGGAGACGTTTGCTGAACCAGGGGTAGAAAGGATTTCCTTCGGGATGTTCCGCCGCATACAGGAGGTCGCTGCTACGCAGGGGGGACAACTGCTGGTGCTGATAGTCGGCCAGTCCCACGGCGGCACCGCTGTCCCTGCCGGCGACGGCCAGGACGCGGTTTACGTCCCTGACCGCCCGGTTGTAGCGGTCCGGGGACCGGTACGTACGCCGGTCCCGCAGGTTGGCGAGATTGGCGGGCAGGTTCCTGCCCGCCCGGCGGCTCCAGGTATCGGCCGCAACGCATGGCTGCCCCAGGAGCCAGAGCTGGGCTTCCAGGTTGGCATCCAGCACGCGGCAGGGGATTGCGTGCCCGTGCAGGCAGGCCGCGAGCCGGGCAATGCCGGCCGGCGGTTCGCACGCCTTGGCGATTGGGGGAAAGATGAGCAGCATGCCCGCAGTATGCTGGATGTAGGGTGCCCGATCAAGAAGATTCACCCCCATGACCGGAGGTGGTGACTTTGCTGCCCAGCGCCACTTGCAATGGGTGGGTGGGACTGTTTACTCACGTCACGAGCCAGATGGTGAGCGGCAGGGTGACGAAGGAGAGGCAGGTCTGCACGGTGATGATCGAGGCCATGCTGTCATGGTCGCCCCCCATCTGCCGGGACAGGATGTAGGCCGAGGGGGCGGTGGGCACGCTGAACAGCAGCACCGCAACCCCCATGGCCATGCCGGACAACCCCAGCGTCGTCGCCAGCCACCAGGCAATCAATGGCTTGCAGAGGAACTGTACGCAACTACTCACCATGAGCGGCTGCCAGTGCAGGGCCAGATTGCCGGCCCGGTAGGCCGCGCCCACCGCCATCAGCCCCACCGGAAAGGCCGCCTTGCCCCCCAGGGCAAGCACGCCGTCGATCGCCACGGGTAATTTCAGGCCCGAGGCATTCAGCCCGACCCCGATGACACACCCGATGATGAGCGGGTTGCGCAGCAAATCGCTCCCCAGCCGTTTCAGATCGATCCGCGCCCCATGGTTCACCGCCACCGAGAAGACCGAGACACAGAGCACGTTGATCAGCATGATCATGAAACCGGCTCCCAGGGCGGCCAGGAACAGGCCCTCACTGCCGAACAGGTTTTCCGCCAGGGCCAACGCCACAAAGGTGTTGAAGCGGACCCCCCCCTGGAAGAGAGAGGTAAAGGCGGGGCCGTCCATGCGGCTCCGGTTGGGGAGCCACCAAAGCGTCACCAGCAGCGCACTGGCCAGAATCGCCCCCTCGACGGTCAGCAGGATCTTCAGCCAGGGGAGGGCGCCGATCTGTTTGCCGGCCAGACTATGGATCAGGGTGGCCGGCATGAGCAGGAAGTAGGTCAGCTTCTCGGCCGAGGGCCAGAATGCCGGTGCCAGGAAATTGGTGCGCTGGATGAGGAAACCGGTCAGGATCAGCGCCAGGACCGGGATGAGGGCATTGCTGATGATGATCATGAAGGAAGCTCCCCTCTCGAAGATTACCTACTGAGATGAGGGTAGCATAGGAAAACAATAAATAATAATTGATAATACTTGTATGGTAGTCAAGTATTATTCATGTATCCGCATTCCCGGCACAACTCGTCGAAGATCAGTTCCGTCAGGGCATGGCGCGGATGGAGCCGCTTCCGGTACATGCCGACACGCCGTATCACCTGCGGCGAGCCGAACGGCGTCAGGGTGAACTGTTTGCGGGCATCCGTAAGGCGCCGCTTGTTGAGCGGCACCACGGCTATCCCCAGACCCTGCCCGACCAGGCTGAGGGCGGCCTCGAGCGAGTCCAGTTCAATGACCTCCTGCGGATGGATGCCGCTGGCAAGAAGGTGCCCATCAACCAGTGCCCCGGCCCAAGCGGTCTTATCGAAACGGACGAAGGGAAACCGGTTGAACAGCGCCTCTGTCCCGGCCCGTTCGGTGCCCTTGGGGGCTACGACGAAAAACGGTTCCCCATCATATGCCCGCCACTCGTAAAGCGGGGAGACCGCAAAGGGTGGTTCCGTGGTCAACGCGGCGTCCAGGTTCCCGTCATCCACCTGCCGGACCAGTTCGGCGGACAGGCTGCACTGGAGCCTGACGTGCAACTCCCCGTACTGTCGCCGCAACCGCCCCAGCACCGGGGGCAGCGGCCCGGTGATGACCGTGGGTACGACCCCCAGGGTCAGCACGCCCCTGATGCTCCCTTGGGGGCTCAGTTCATCCCTGATGCCGTCGTAGAGGGCAAGTATCTCCCGGGCCCGCTCAAGGGCCAGCCTGCCGCTGGCATTGAGCCGGGGACTGCGGCCCGTTCGTTCGAACAGGCTCACGCCGAATTCCTCTTCCATCTTCTTGATTTGAAGGCTTATGGCGGACTGGGTCAGCCCGAGATGTTCGGCCGCCGCCGCAAAGCTGCCTTTGCTGGCGACGGCGCTCAGGATACGGAGATTGCGCAGCGACATGGCGATGTCCCGGTAGCGTGGGATTATGGGACCGTTTCCCTGGGTTAACTCACTGGTGACGAAAGGTTATCCGCGTTCCCGTAATCTTTTTACAGAATACGGTTCATGTCAGCTTGAACTGGTTCACCAGGCGTTGCAGTTCCTCGGCCTGTTGCGCGACGCCGGTTGCGGCGAGCGAGGTCTCATTGATGGCGCTGCTGTTGTGGTGGGTAAGCTCATTCAGGCTCAGCACGTTGTGGCTGATCTCGCGGGTCGTGGCGGTCTGTTCCTCCGCCGCCGTGGCGATCTGGCTGATTTGCTCGGTCACGTCGTTGATGATATCGAGGATCTCCCGTAAGGATGTGCCGGAAGCGGCTGCATGGGTGCTCCCCTGTTCAACCTGGATGACGCTCTGTTCCATGGTGAGCACCGCTTCTCTGGTTTCCTTCTGGATCGCCTTGATCATCTCGCCGATTTCCTTGGTGGCGCGGGTGGTGCGTTCCGCCAGGGCGCGAACCTCGTCGGCCACCACGGCGAAACCTCTGCCCTGCTCCCCGGCCCGGGCCGCTTCAATGGCCGCGTTCAGCGCCAGCAGGTTGGTCTGGTCGGCGATATCCTCGATGGTGCCGATAATGGTGCCGATCTGGTCCGAGCGGTTGCCCAGCGTCTCGACCGTGCCGGCGGCGCTCTTGACCCGCTCGGCAATGGCATGCATGACGGTGATGGACTGGCCGACCACCTGGGCACCCTCGGATGCCTTGCCCGATGCCCCGCTGGCGTTGCTTGCCGCGCTGTGGCAATTGGAGGCGATGTCGGAAGAGGTCGCGGACATCTCTTCTCCGGCGGTGGCCAGGGACGTGGACTGGGAGGAGAGATTCGCAACACTCTGGGACATCGCCTTGGAGGTTGATTGCAGCTCGCTGGCGGAGGACGCCAGGTGGGTGGCGGTGGCGGCCACGCGGACTATGATGCCGTGCAGCTTGTCCGCAAAGGCATTGAACCATTCGCTGAGTTCGCCGATCTCGT
>JAATGX010000040.1 GCA_015688915.1 Desulfuromonadales bacterium | reverse complement strand
GCCAGCAACCGTTTACCCACCCAGGGGTTGGCAATCTGGTAGGCGATGCGGCCGCTGCAATCGCCCTTCTGCTGGGACCAGAGGATGGCCGCTTGCCGCTCCCCGTCGCCCCACACCAGCTCCGTCCCCACCCGGGCGCAGAGCTTGCCGGTCCATTGCCGTACAACCTCCAGGTACTGGTCCTGGCTGAAGGGGTGAAAACCGACCCACAGCCCGAAACGGCCCGACAGGGAGATCTTCTCCTCCACCGATTCGCCGTGGTGGATCTCGTTGTTGACCAGCATGGCGCCGCGGTTGTCGGTTTCATACTCGGGCAGCAGATGGCGGCGATTGGAGGTGACATAGATCAGGGCATTCTCCGGAGGGGCGTAGACCGATCCGTCCAAGGCGCTCTTCAGCATCTTGTAGCTGGAGTCGCCCACCTCGAAGGAGACATCGTCGGAAAAGATGATAAAGCGGTACGGCTCGGCCTTGATGCTGTCCGCGATATCCGGCAGGTGCACCAGGTCGTCCTTGTCCACCTGGATCACTCGCAGCCCCCGGCCGGCATAGTTGTTGAGGAGCGCCCGCACCAGCGACGACTTGCCCGTTCCCCGCGTCCCCCACAGCAGGCAGTTGTTGGCCGGCAGACCGGCCAGGAACTGGCGGGTATTCTCCTCCACCACCCGTTTCTGCTCGTCGATGCCCAGCAGGTCGTCCAGCGCAATCCGTTCCACCGCATCCAACGGCTCCAGATAGCCGGAAAACGAGTGCCGGTGCCAGTTGGCCGCAGTGGCGGCACTCCAGTCAATAATCGGGATCGGTTTGGGCAGGAGTTGTTCCAGCGAGGTCAGTACCCGTTTGAGTTGCGTGGTCAATTCGGGGTCGAGCATCGGTTCTTTGCTCCGTTTTTTACAATAAACGATTCTTGATTTTCTCCGTGTCTCCGTGGCGGATTTTCCGGCCTTCAGCACTTCCGCCTGACCAACTCCTCATGGTAAAACTTCTGGTACAGGACCTCCCAGTCGCGGCTCCCCTGGGCCCTGTTCCGGAGCTTGTCGCGCACCGCGGCGTCGATCTCTTCGGCCACACTGAAGAACGCCGTCAGGGATTGCTTGATGCGGGCCAGCGCACGGCTTTCGTCGGAAATGTCGGCCAGATCGTCGCGCCAGAGGCGTTCCATGATCTCATGCGCCATATGGGATATGCGGTCTTCGGAGAGTGACATGGGGGCCATACCTTAATGAATCAGGAGACAGAATGGACTTTATTCTGAATTCTGTCTCCCGGATTCCGCCTTCACAAAACGATCTTCCGTTCCTTGGCCAGCTTTTCCTTGATCATCCGCAGCATCTTGCGGCGGTCGATATCAGCCGCCCCCCGCCCCATGGCGGCGATGGTCTCGTCCAGCAACCGCTCCGCATCACGCTCCAGCGTCTGCTCCCGGATGAAGTCCCCGGTGATTACCGTGGCAATCCCCTCAACGGCCGCGCCCCGCTCGCCGCGCGGCGTGACAAGGCCGTCAGCGACCAGATCGCCATAGACCTTCTCGGCCAGCCGCCTGATCTGTTCTTCCTTCAGTCGCATAGCAGATACCCGCGCAGAAAAAAGGCCCGCCTCGCGGCAGGCCCGTAATGGTTGCGAAACCGTTACTTCAGTGTCTTCAGATACCCGATCAGGGCGGTCATGTCAGCCTTGGGCAAAGTTTTGAAGGAGGGCATGGCGCTGGAGGGATTGGCCTTCTTGGGGTTTTCCAATTGCGCCTTGAGGTCCTTCTCCTTCAGGGTTGCCGAGATCTTGGTCAGATCGGGACCGATTTTGCCCCCCTGCCCCTTGACCGCGTGGCACACGCTACATTTCTCCTTGAATATCTGTTCGCCCGTACTTGCAGCCTGGGCCGCCACCGTTACCAGCGCCACGGCGGCACATATCGCAAATATCGTAACTGCACGTTTCATAACAAACCTCCTTGGATGGTTTAATTGTGGACACATTGTACCCATTCCGTCTAAAATTGCAATTCAATATGTTCACCCGGCTCTATCTCCATATCCCCTTCTGTCGCCGCAAATGCCCCTACTGCGCCTTTGTCTCGCAAGAGTCCGCCAACGAACCGGACGGTTACCCTGATCATCTGCTGGAGGAGATGCGCCGTGCGGCCGAAGAAGGCGGCTCACTGCGGCCGCTGGAATCGATCTACTTCGGCGGCGGCACTCCCTCCCTGTTGCCGCCGGGACAGGTGGCACGACTGATCGCGCGGGCCGGGGAGATATTCGGCCTGGCTGCGACAGCCGAGATCACCCTGGAGGCCAATCCCGGCACCGTGGACCCGGAGCGGCTGGCCGGTTTCCGCGACGCCGGCGTCAACCGCCTCTCCCTGGGGATACAGTCCTTTGACAACCATATGCTGGCGACCCTGGGGCGTATCCACACGGCGGAGCAGGCGCGGGAGGCGTTTCTGGCGGCACGGCACGCCGGCTTCGCCAACATCGGCATCGACCTGATCCACGCCCTCCCCGGCCAGACGCCGGAGATGTGGCGCGACGACCTGGAACAGGCGCTGCGCCTGGCGCCGGAACACCTCTCCGTCTACGG
>JAATGX010000162.1 GCA_015688915.1 Desulfuromonadales bacterium | reverse complement strand
GCATTTCAATGAAATGTCGGTAGGCAAACATCTGCTCAATTACAACTCGATGATAGTGCTGACCCATTTCAAAGGGCACGCCATGGGCGGCTTCGGCGGTTCGATGAAGAATATCGCCATCGGCTGCGCGGACGGCCCCCTAGGCAAGAAGATGGTCCACGCCGCCCCGGATAATAATTACAATTACAAGGAGTGGCTTCAAGGCGAACGCTTCCAGGAGAACATGGTGGAGTCGGCCAAAGCCACCATGGACCATTTCGGCACGAGGATCGTCTATATAAACGTGCTGCGCAATATGTCCGTTGACTGCGACTGCGCCGGCATCAACGCGGCTCCGGTCAAGGCGCGTAATCTGGGCATCCTGGCTTCCACCGATCTTCTGGCTGTAGACCAGGCTTCCATCGACATGGTGTATAAGCTGCCCGAAGCGGAACTTCACGACCTTAAAGAACGCATTGAATCCCGGAAGGGCCTGCGCCAGTTGTCGTACATGAAAGAGATGAAAATGGGCAATGATCACTATGAGTTGATCACACTCCAAGGATAAGAGGCACTGTCCGAATAGCTGGTGTACTTTGTTACCATAAGGCCATCGAGAGGGGCCGCGAGCGTACTTTCATCCAGGGAAGAGGGGAGAAAAACCATGCCAAAAATAGTCCGTTTTTACGAAACAGGTGGCCCCGAGGTACTCAGAATCGAGGAGTCGCCTCTTGTGGAGCCGCGTGAGGGAGAGGTTCGCCTCAAGGTTGAGGCCATAGGCTTGAATCGCGCGGAAGTCATGTTCCGACAGGGGCACTACCTGGAAAATCCGGTGCTCCCCTCGCGGCTCGGCTATGAAGCGGCGGGCATCGTAGACGCGATCGGGCCCGGCACCATCGGAATCAAAATCGGGGACCGGGTGAGCACCATCCCTTCATTTTCAATTGGTGCGTATGGCGTCTACGGAGAAAGCGCAATCGTTCCGGCCTATGCAGCAGTCCCTTATCCCGAGAATTTGTCCCCGGCCGAGGGCGCCGCGATCTGGATGCAGTATCTCACGGCTTTCGGGGCGCTCATTGAATTCGGTCATCTGCAGAAAGGTGCCTTTGTATTGATTTCCGCGGCGAGCAGCAGCGTGGGATTGGCCGCGATCCAGATTGCAAAATCCGTCGGGGCGACCGCCATTGCCACTACTCGTGGTGCCGACAAGAAATCCTTTCTCTCGGGGGCGGGGGCGGATCACGTCATCGTGACCGACGAACAGGATCTGGCTGAGGGCGTGATGGCGATTACATCGGGGAAAGGTGCTGATATGGTCTTTGACCCCATTGCCGGACCTTTCCTGGAAGAACTTGCCGGGGCCGCGGCCCCTGGCGCGACCATCTTCGAGTATGGCGCGTTGTCGCCGGAACCGGCCACATTCCCCCTGTTCGCGGCGCTGGCCAAGGGCTTGACGGTGCGGGGGTACACTTTGTTCGAGATCGCGAAAGATTCAGGGCGCCTTGCCTGCGGCAAGCAATTCGTATATAGCGGGCTTGAAACCGGGGCATTGAAGCCGGTCATCGACCGTACATTTCCTTTGGAGCGTATTGTTGAAGCCCACAGATACATGGAATCCAATCAACAACAAGGCAAGATCGTGGTTGAAGTCTGAAACGGTGGACAGGCGTTGACAACAACACCACAGCCGTGCCATAACACAAATGCGTAAGGGAAAAACCGCTTCCACCCGATGAAGCGGTTTTTTCGTTTATCAGAGCGCGAGCGCGGAAAATAAACCTGGAGAATGTGTGTGGACAACAGAAGACGACTACTGATCAGAAACAAGACCATAGCCACGGGGTTGATGATTGGCGCGGCCATACTGTTTGTGGTTGCCCGCCTGCAAAAGGGGCATGGCGCCTGGGAGTGGGTTGCCGCCTTTGCGGAGGCGGCCATGGTCGGCGCCCTGGCGGACTGGTTTGCGGTGGTGGCGCTGTTTCGTCACCCTCTGGGCATGCCGATACCCCATACGGCGATCATCAGGAACAAGAAGGACGCCATGGCCGGAAATCTGGCCAGCTTTATCCGCGACAAGTTCCTGGCCAGCGATACCTTGATCGCCAAGCTGAAGGCGTACGACCCGGCCGAGCATCTGGCCGTCTACCTGATGTCGCGGGAGAATGCCGCCGGCCTGGCCAAAGGGTTGACCCGCGTGTGCGCCGACTCCCTGGATTTCATCGAGGACGAGCGGGTGCAGGAACTGTTGCGGGCCGCCCTGCACAACCGGATTGAAAGCTTCGATCTCCCGTCTTCCGCCGGGGCGATTCTCGACACGCTCAGAAAAGACAATCGCCATCAGATCGTTCTGGATGACCTGCTGAAGGGCTTTGCCGCATGGCTGGGGACCGACGAGGCCCAGGCAAGACTGGCCGGCGCCATCGACGATATGTGTACGCAGGAATATCCGCTTCTGGCCGCCTTCATCCCCAACCGGGACCAGTTTTCCCGAGGGGCCGGTGAAAAGATCGTAAAGAGAATCAACGCATTCATACAGGAGGTCAATGCCGATCCTGTCCATGAGGTCAGGTACCGGTTCGACACGGCCGTGACCGGATTTATTGCCAGGCTGAAATCCGACCCGGCGCTGCGTGACAAGGTCGAGGCGATCAAGCTCGAGGTCGTGCATAACCGATCAATAGCCGATTATGCCAGGAATATCGGCAACGATCTGAAAAACTGGCTGCATAACGACCTGCACCAGCCCGAGTCACGGGTGCGGGAGCGGATTGCGGCGGCGGTTTGCGGCATGGGCGCGGCCCTGTCGAATAGCCGGGGCTTGAAGGAGTCGTTGAACGAACATCTGGAAACGCTGGTGCTGCACCACGGGGACACCCTCCGCACCGCGATTGCCGGGCATATCTCCGGCACCATGCAACAGTGGGAAAGCGCTGATTATACCACCGAGATAGAGCTCTCCATCGGTTCCGACCTGCAGTTCATCAGGATGAACGGCACCCTGGTGGGTGGCGTGATCGGCCTGCTGCTGCATGCCATCTCGCTGCTGCTGGCGTAGCCGGTCACCGGAAATTTCACGGGGGCGGCCAATCGGCCGCCTTTATCATTTCTCCCCGTCCGCACCCTTGTGCCGGCTGCGCCGCGTCAGGCGGCCCAGCCGCCGAAGAAGACTACGCAGCCGCGGCCTCAGCAACGCCTACATTGGCTTCGTCGTCCGCCTCCATGATTCCGAACTGCATCAGCAGGTCCTCCAGCTCTTCCATCTCCAGTGGAGTGGGAATGACCAGCATCTTGTTGTCGTTTATCTTCTGTGCCAGGGTCCGGTACTCCTGGGCCTGGGGATGTTCGGGGGAATACTCGATGACGGTCATCCGGCGCATCTCCGCCCGCTGTACCTGATTGTCCCGGGGCACGAAATGGATCAACTGGGTACCGAGCTTTTCAGCCAGTGCCGTAACCAGTTCAAACTCCTTGTCGGTCTTTCTGGCATTGCAGATAAGTCCTGCCAGCCGAACCTTGCCCGAGCTGGCATACTTCAAAATACCCTTGGAAATGTTATTTGCCGCGTACATGGCCATCATTTCACCGGAGCAGACGATGTAGATTTCCTCCGCCTTTCCTTCACGGATCGGCATGGCAAAACCGCCGCAGACCACATCCCCCAGAACATCATAAAAGACGAAATCCAGGTCCGGCGTATAAGCGCCGTTCTCCTCCAGGAAATTGATGGCGGTGATGACACCGCGACCGGCGCAGCCGACCCCCGGCTCGGGACCTCCGGACTCGACGCACTTGACGCCTCCGTAACCGACCTTCATCACATTCTCGATCTCCAGATCCTCGACCGTTCCCAACTCACGCACCAGGTCCATGACTGTATTCTGGGCCTTGGCATGCAGGATCAGGCGTGTGGAGTCGGCCTTTGGATCACAACCAACGATCAGGATCTTCTTTCCTAAGGCGGCAAGTCCGGCCACCGTGTTCTGGGTTGTGGTGGATTTGCCGATACCACCTTTTCCATAAATCGCAATCTGTCTCATATGAATTCTCCCTTGTCCGCTGTTGTGGACACCAGCATGTATCGGGGTGGCGAAATGAGTCGCCTCATGGCGTTTTCAAACAGTTCGCCATGATCCCCGGCCTTTTGAGCCGTCTGCTCCATTCATGCCTGACAACGCATTCTCAACGATCTACAGGATACAAAAAAAACGCCCCGCATCTCATGGCTGAGAGCGAGGCGTGCGGCCTGGTTGACAGGTTTCGATGGTTGTTGTGGTGACGATCTTTGGTCACACTGATAGAGGTACTACACTATTCATGCCAAACGGCAACGGAATTGGCCGAGCCTTGAATCCAGAGCGTTCAGGCGATTATTGCATGATCATTGGCCATGAATCAGGAGCGAATGTGATCATGTTCTATACAGGGTGACCGGTAATCGTGCAGGAGATTCGCCACGCCGAGACAGGGGATTTACGTTCAGGGATTCGGAGACACCGTGCATTATCCGGAAGGCGGCCGCCCTTGTTGCTTTTTGGCAATGGCGACCGTATACTTTCGAAAAATCCATGGGCGGCCGAACCGTGCCGGGTGAGCAATAGTCGTGGATTTCAAGGAGTAACAGGTCCTATGCCCAAACCATCCATAACCAGAGAATCGGGCCGCCACTTCCTCACGGATCGGATCAGGGACGAGGTAAACTGGTGGGATACGCCCCAATCGAATGCCGTTGAGCCACCCCCCATCCAGAAACCGGTGCCGGACGGTGCAACGGTCATCCCTCTCCCCCGGCGGGAGGAGTGGCAAATCCCTTCGTGCGATCTGGCGGATGCCATAGCCGGGCGGGAAAGCCGCCGCAGGTTCCTGCCCGCACCGTTGTCCCTTGACGAACTGGCATTTCTCCTCTGGAGCACCCAGGGTATACGAGCCCGTCTCCACGAAGCGGCGGTGCTGAGAACCGTACCATCGGCCGGCTGCCGGCACCCCTTTGAAACCTACCTGGCCGTGCTGAACGTGGAGACGCTTTGTCCCGGCATCTACCGTTATCTCCCCCTCCATCACGCCCTGGTGCCGGAACAGGCACCGGACGACCTCAAGGCGCGCATCACGGCCGCCACCAGGGGACAGCGCTTTGCCGCGGAAGCGGCGGTCACCTTCATCTGGTCCGCCCTCCCCGGCCGCACCGAATGGCGCTATGCCGAGGCATCCTACAAGGTCATTGCGCTGGATGCCGGGCACGTCTGCCAGAATCTCTACCTGGCCTGCGCGGCCGTCAACGCCGGCACCTGCGCCATCGCAGCCTATGACCAGGAACGGGCGGATGAATTGATCGGGGTGGACGGCAACGAGGAATTCTGCGTGTACATTGCGCCGGTGGGGCGGGTGGGATAGGCTGAAAATCACTTCGGATAGTGCCGCATAGATGCGCATCCAGGTTCCACCATCCTGCCCTGACAGTTCCCGTGGCGTAAGGCCTCAGTGCCTGTCCGCTGCGGCAGATTGTCTTGTTTATCAATCAGATGTCTTGTCAAATTTGTAAAGAGGAGGATAATGAGGGATAGACTGGGATTGGAACCACACACGCGGAGGGTAACATGACTGCGCAAAAAAAAGGGATGCTCCAACAGCATCTGACCGCTGTAAAAGAAGGAAACCGGATTTTCGAG
>JAATGX010000088.1 GCA_015688915.1 Desulfuromonadales bacterium | reverse complement strand
GGCTGCCGCACCTGCGCCGATGCCTGTCCCTACGGGGCCATATCCTGCTCGCCCCTGTCCCTGGATATGGGCAAATGCCTGTTCTGCACGGCATGCAGCCAAGCCTGCCCCCACGGCGCCATCGAGCTGGGCAACGACGCCCGCCTGGCGGCCAACACGCGGGAGGAACTGATCGTCAGGGCCGGGGAAGAGCGCAGGATGGCCCATGCCCTGAACGCCAAAATGCTCTCCCTGTTCGGCCGCTCCATCAAGTTCCGCGAGGTCTCGGCCGGCGGCTGCAACGCCTGCGAGGCGGACACCAACGTCCTCTCCACCATCGGCTGGGACTTGGGGCGCTTCGGCATCCAGTTCGTGGCCTCCCCGCGCCACGCCGACGGCCTGTGGGTGACCGGCCCGGTCACGCGGCACATGCTGGAGGCGCTGCGTATGACCTACGACGCCATCCCCGCCCCCAAGATCGTCGTGGCCTGCGGCGCCTGCGCCATCAACGGCGGGCCGTTCCCGGATTCGCCCGAGGTCGGCAACGGGGTTGGTCCCATCCTCCCCGTGGACCTGTACATCCCCGGCTGCCCCCCCCATCCGCTCACCATCCTGGACGGGCTGCTCAGGCTGCTCGACAAGATCGGCTGACGAAGCGTGATGCACTTTGACATTCGCATCTCTCCCGTCAGCGGCCGCCAACCGTTGCGGAATCCATAGGTATTGACAGAGTGCAACCAGTGCACTATATTAGACCATGCCTCTCATTCAACGCTTTCTTGGCTGTGCCATCTATATCAATACGCGGGATCACAACCCGCCACATTTCCATGTGCGTACGCATGACGGCAGAGATGTCCTGGTGGAGATCGGGACCTTCAAAATCCGTTCACACGATGTGGCGCGTCGGGATATTGGCGAAGCGTTGAAATGGGCAATGGATCATGGCGATCTTCTGCTGGCAAAATTCAAGGAGTACAACCCATGAAAGCAAACCGGTTTAAAATCACTACGGTCAATGTCCGTGCGCCCTACAGTCTGCGAATAACATTTGGCGACGGGGCTGTCATGGATGTTGATCTGGAAGGCGTAATTAACCGTTCTCCCGCGTTATCCCGTTTGAGAGACGAGTCGTTCTTTTCCCGAGCACACATCGGAGAGTGGGGCTTGACGGTGGATTGGATCCCGGACGAGGTTGAGCTTGCCGGGGATAATCTTCGGGCGGAGGCCGTTGAACAAAGCGGCGGTATTTCCCATGAGCGCATCTGGAACTGGATGCACCGGAATAATCTGACGCTGGATGGCGCCGCTGCCGCTCTCGGGATAAGCCGCCGCATGGTGGCTTACTACCGCAATGGCGAAAAGCCTGTTCCCAAGCACATCTGGCTGGCGTGCCTGGGGTGGGAACGATGTGCGGCCGAAGGCCCGGAAGCGTGGAAAAAGGCGGCATGATGTCCGGCGGCGGTGTCGCTGCGGCCGTCTGTTGGCGGCCAACGCCGCATTGATCGTCCGGCGCTAGCTGGCACGTACCACTCCTATCGGCACAGGAGGAACCCGTATGATCATCGGCATGCTGATATTTCCCGACATGACGGCGCTCGATTTCGTCGGCCCGTATGAGGTGTTTTCCCAGCTTCCGGGATGCGAGGTCAGGGTCGTCTCCCCGACGTCGCAACCGGTCACGGCCAAGGGAGGACTGCAATTCCTCGCGGACGCGACCATCAACGACGCGCCCGTACTCGACATTCTCTTCGTGCCGGGAGGGCCGGGGGTCGGCGCGTTGCTGGAAGACCGGGAACTGCTGGAATTCCTGCGCCGCCAGGCGCACCACGTCCGCTACATCACCTCGGTCTGCACCGGCGCCCTGCTGCTGGGGGCGGCGGGTCTGCTCAACGGGTACCGGGCCACGACCCACTGGCTTTCCCTCGATCTCCTGCCGGTCTTCGGTGCAACGGCCGTGGCGGACCGCGTGGTGATCGACTGCAACCGCATCACCGGCGGCGGCATCACTGCCGGTATCGACTTCGCGCTTACCATCGCCGCGGAGCTCTTTGGCGCGGAAACGGCAAAGATGATCCAGTTGCTGCTCGAATACGACCCCAAGCCGCCTTTTGCCTGCGGCCACCCCGGAGCCGCCGATCCGGCCATTGTGGCGATGTTCCGCGCCAAGCGGGCCGAGTTGCAGGCCGAGCGCCTGGAGCAGGCCCGGCGGGCGGCACGGCTCTATTGCGGATGAAACCCGGTAAGCCGTTCTTCGAAGGGTCTGAGCCACCATAACCGTACATCCCTGAAAGCGGAACGAGGGGCGCACTGCTGTGCGCCCCTCGTTTGTTGCAGCCAGCCGTCCGCCGTGGGCGTGTTACAGTTTGAACTCCCCCACCAGTGTTTGCAGGTTCTGGGCCAGCAGATTGAGCTGTGTGGCGGCCGTAGCCGCGTCCTGGGTGCCTTTGGCCGTATCGTGGACGATGTCGGTGATCTGGAGCATGCTCTTGCTGATCTCGCAGGTCGTGCCGGTCTGCTGTTCGGCGGCCGTGGCGATCTGGTTGAATTGCTGGGTAAGGGCGTCGATCCGGCGCAGGATATCCTTGAGGGCCTCGCCGGAACGGAGCGCCTCGCCGGCGCCCGCCTCCACCTCATCGACCCCCTGTTTGATCGAGATGACCGCGGAATTCGTTTCTTTCTGGATCGCGGTGATCATCTCGGCAATGCTGTGGGTTGCCTTTGTCGTCCGTTCGGCCAGGGCCCGCACCTCATCGGCCACCACGGCGAAGCCGCGCCCCTGGTCGCCGGCCCGGGCCGCCTCGATGGCGGCGTTCAGCGCCAGCAGGTTGGTCTGGTCGGCGATGTCCTCGATCGCCCCGATGATCTCGCCGATCTCGTCGGAGCGCTGCCCCAGCCCCTCGACGGTTTTCGCCGCCGCCATGACCTGTTCCGAGACCCTGTTCATCTTGGTGATGGTCTGGTCGACGATGGCGCTGCCGCTCTGGGCGGAATCGGTGGCCTTCCGGGCTTCATCGGCGGCCAGCAGGCAGTTCTGGGCGATCTCCGAGGAGGTCGAGGCCATCTCTTCGCCGGCCGTGGCCACCATGGCCGACTGCTGCGCGACCTTGTCCGTTCCTTCGGCGATCTGGCCCGAGGAGCCCTGCACCTGGAGCGCGGCCGCGGCCAGTTGGCTGGTGGTGCCGGCGACCTGGCCGATGATGGCGTGCAGCTTGTCCATGAAGGTGTTGAAGGAGGCGCTGATCTCGCCGATCTCGTCCTGCTTGCGGTAATCGAGGCGGCGGGTCAGGTCGCCGTTTCCCTGGGCAACCTCCACCAGCAGGTCGTGCATGTGATTGAACGGCGTGAACAGCCGGCGGATCACGACGCAACTGACAAGCACCGAACCGAGCAAGATGACGCCGGCGATGACGGCAATGGTTTGCTGCAACTGGTGATAGGCGGCATAGAACTCGCTCTTCTTGATCCCCACGTACAGTGCGCCGATGGTTTCCCCCTGTGCGGTGCGGATCGGATCATAGGCGGTAAAATAGGGAGTGCCGAGTATTTCGGCCTCGCCGCGGTAGGGCTTGCCCTCCTTGATGACGGCGTCGTAGGCCGGGCCGCTCAGCCTGGTGCCGATGGCCCGGTTGCCGTCCGGCTTGACCACGTTGGTCGAAACCCGTTCATCGCCCATGAAAATGGTTGCCGTACCCCCGTAGATCTCCTTCAGCTTGTCGGGCAACTCGAAATTGCCGTTCAGAACGTAATCCCCAACGAGCAATTTGTTGTCCATCACCCGGATATCACTCCCTTTGCTGTGCATGAGCTCCCAGAATGTCCTGATGCGGGCCTCCTGGGACAGGGAGGCCTGTCTCCGCAACTCGCGCTCGAACGACACGAGGCAGGCGATGACGGTGGCGACGAGCGCCACGGCGACAATAATCGTATTCCCAACGACAAATTTGGTTCTGACTTTCATCGGTTCATTTCTCCGGTTGGTTGTTTTTGCTGGGGAGGTGGCGGGAGCGGCGTCAGCCCGTGTGGGCGTCTGAGATGGAGGCCGAGGACAATGCGGGATCTGCAAGTTCTTCATGCTGCCGGACGTGGCCCGATTCTCCACGGCGCAGTTCGTAGTAATCCTCGGGGGTGTTGATGTTGCGGAACGACATGAAATCCGGGTCCAGGGTCGCGATCTCGGTGTGGCCGAAACAATGGACCCGAACCTGGGGAAAAAACGAAACGATGCGCCGCTTGCCCGAAAGGAGCGCCGCCTCCATGGCGGGCAGGCATTGCCAGGCATAGACGGCATGGAGCGGTTCGGGCCCGTTCTCCCCTTCGGGGATGACCAGGTCGGCCTGATGCCTGCGCGCGAGCATGGCCCTGATCAGTTCCTCATTGAGGTAGGGCATGTCGCAGGCCACGGCAAAGATGTGGGGGGTATGGCTGTGGTGCAGCCCGGCGTGCAGGCCGGCCAGGGCCCCCATGCCGGGATGGACGTCGGCCACCGCGCGGCAGGGGAGAAACTGGTACTGCTCCGGCGTATTCGTCACCAGCAGCACCTCTTCGAACAGGCCGGACAACTGGCGGTGGATGGCCTCGATGAAGCGGCCGCCGCGATAGGGGAGCAACGCCTTGTTGCTCCCCATGCGACGGGACTGTCCGCCGGCCAGGATGACGCCCGTCACCCCGCCGGCCGGACTTTCGTGGTGCGGGACCATCAGTGGACCGCCTCGCCGGCGGCCTTGTGGCCGTGCCCCTCGATGCGGCGGAAGCCGTCCGGGATCCGGTAGTCGGTGACCTCGGGATGGTGCTCGAAGATCGGGAAATACTTGGCGACCAGCACGAAGAACAGGATGTGGGCCGCAATGATGCCCAGGGTCACCAGGGATTCGATCAGCGACGGTACGTAGACCTGCTGGCCGGCCTGCTCCATGCCGAACATGGAGACGTTGAAGCGGTTCAGGATCAGGCCGAACACGACCAGGCTGGCGGCCCGCAGTTGCAGCCGCTTGTCGCTGCGGATCCTTTTTGTCAGGAAAATGCAGAACGGCGCGACAACGCCGAGCAGCACCTCGGCCAGGAACAGGGCCAGCAAGACCGGGCGGTCGAAGAGCGGGCCGTGGGACAGGAAGACCAGGGCATAGGCCTTGACCGCCATATAGACGGCCATGACCCAGGGGATGATTTTGGTCAGGGTGGCCAGCAGTTCCGACTCGTCCGGCTGCCCCATGTACTTGTGCACCAGGCTGGCCTCGAAGACCACGATGGAAAGGCCGGTGAAGATGGCCGAAAGCCAGAACTGGAGCGGCAGCAGCGGGTTGTACCAGAGGTTGTGCAGCTTGTCCACGGCGATCAGGAAGAACGTCCCCAGGGTGGACTGGTGCAGGGTCGAGATCATGGCCGCCAAGATGGCGAAGGGAAGCTCCAGGGTGCGCAGCAGGCGCAGCGGCAGGTGCCAGCCGAACTTCTCCGCCACCGGATGCAGGAACTCCAGGGTCAGGACCGTGGTATAGGCCATGACGCACATGGAAACCTCGAACATGGGGGAGTGCACGTTCCAGTAACGCAGCACGTTGATGCCGCGCTGGGGCTGACCCAGATCGAGCAGCAGGCCGACGCAGACCAGGGAGTACCCCAGGAAGCCGGTGACGATGGCCGGCCGGACCAGGGGTTCCAGCTTTTTGATGTGAAAGACATGGGCCACGACGCCGATGGTGAAGGCGCCCGCCGCCAGGGGCACGGACGTGACCACATCGAAGGAGATCCACAGCCCCCAGGGGTAGGTGTCGTTCAGGTTGGTGGTGGCCCCCAGGCCGAAGATGAAGCGCACCAGGGAGGCGAGGGCCCCGAGGACCACCAGGAAGATCATGAACTTGAGGAAGCGGTGATACCCCTTGATTTCGTTGATAACCAGTTGTGCGGCGGTCATTGACCCTCCTCCTTCTGTTCCGGTTTCACCACCGAGTTCTTGAATTCCTCCTCGCGGCGGATGCGTTCCTTGCGCTGCTGGAACCACGAGATGGCCGACAGGGTGCCGCCGACCCCCAGGAAGATGCCGGGCACCAGCCGCAGCGCCTGCCAGGTGTAGGAGGGGAGCGGCCGTTTGGTGACCGGTTTGAAGCCCAACTCGTCCAGGGGCTGGTGGGTCAGGTAGAGGATGCTGGTGCCGCCGGCCTCCTCCTTGCCGTAGATGGCCGGGAAGTAGCGCTCGGGGCGGTTCTTGAGGCGCCGTTCGGCCTCCTTGAGCATGTCGGCCCGGTTGCCGTAGGTGATGGCCGTGGGACAGGCGGTGGCGCAGGCCGGTTGCAGCCCCTCCTTGATCCGGCTGTAGCAGCCGGTGCACTTGCGCACCAGCGGGAAGGCTTTGCTCCACTCATACTTGGGGATGCCGAAGGGGCAGGCCATCATGCAGAAACGGCAGCCGATGCAGCGCTTGCTGTCGTAGACCACCGGACCTTCGGCGGTCTTCCTGAAGGCACCCACCGGGCAGACCGAGGCGCAGGCCGGCTCGTTGCAGTGCATGCACATCTCCTTGTAAAAGGCGAACTCGTTCTGGCCATGCTTCTGGTAATCGCGGAACTTGATCCGCGTGAAGGTGTGCTCGGTCATGGCTGGCGGGTTCTGGTACCCCTCGCCGGAAAAGAAGTGCGTCTTTTCCGCCTTGAGCTGGTTCCACTGCTTGCAGGCCACCTGGCAGCCGCGGCAGCCGGTGCACTTGGTGGTGTCGATCAGGAATGATTTGGTCTTGTCGTAATCGATGGGTGCGCTGCTCATGCCTTGCTCCCCCCTTTCTCGATATTGCAGAGAAACGCCTTGAACTCGGGAATGTTGGTGTTGGCGCAGCCGACCGAGGCGGTCAGCATGTTGCCGCTGTCGCCCGTCGCCAGCCCGGCATACCCGAAATGCCACGGCATGCCGACCTGCTCGACCAGCGTGCCCCCCACGTTGAACGGCTTGAGGCGGGCGGTGACCAGGGCCACCGCTTCGATGGCGCCCCGTTCCGTCACCACCTTGACCTTGTCGCCCTTTCTGATCCCCTTCTGTTTGGCCAGGGTTTCGCTGATCTCCACGAACATGTCCGGCACAAGCTCCACCAGCCAGGGGAGGCTGCGGGTCATGCCGCCGGTCTGCCAGTGCTCGGTCATGCGGTAGGTGGTGCCGATGAACGGGAACTTGGCAAGGTCGCTGGAGACGTTGTTCGGCACGCTGACGGCCGGATTGTTCTGCACGCTGGAGAGCAGGTTGCGGGTCGGGCTCTCCATGGGTTCGTAATGCTCTGGAAACGGGCCGTCCTTCAGGTCCAGGGCATACAGGCGGGCATGCCCTTCGGGGAGCATGATGAAGGGGAATTTCCCCTCCTTGTCATCCTTCATGGGGGGCCAGGGGCCGTCCGGCACATCCCCCTTCCACTTCTGCTCCGCGGCGTCCCAGGCGATGATCGGGCGTTTTGGATTGAACGGCTCCCCGGCCGGTTTGACCGAGGCGCGGTTGTAGATGATGCGCCGGTTGACCGGCCAGCACCAGGACCACTTGGGATGCAGCCCCAGGCCGGTGGGGTCGCTGGCGTCGCGGCGGGCCATCTGGTTCCCCTCCTTGGTGTAGGAGCCGCAGTAGATCCAGCAGCCGCTGACCGTCGAGCCGTCCGCCTGCAGGTATTTGAACATGGGCACCTGGTCTCCCGCCTTGAACTCCAGGGTCTTGTCCTTGTCCACGATGGTCGTGTCTTTCGTGAAATAGCCGTTGATCTCCTTGGCCACCAGGTGCACGTCCGGCTCGTGGCCGTTGCCGTAGTTCCAGGTCAGCCGGGTGAGCGGCTCCGGGAGGGCGCCCTTTTCCTTGCCGTAGAGGGTGCGGACCCGTTTGAAGAACTGGTCGATGATCCAGAGGTCGCTTTTGGCGTCTCCCATCGGTTCCACCGCCCGGTAGCGCCACTGGGTCCAGCGGCCGGAGTTGGAGATGGAACCCTCCTTTTCCACGGACGAGGCGGCCGGCAGCATGAAGACCTCGGTCTGGATATCCTTGGGATTGACGCCGGGACGTTTCCAGAAGATGGAGGTTTCGGTTTCCCACAGGTCGACCGTCACCAGCCACTTCAGCTTGCCCAGGGCTTCGCGGGCCTTGCCCGAATCGGGGCCGCCCATGGCCGGGTTCATCCCCATGCAGACCAGCCCTTCGAGCCCTCCCTTGAGCATCCGCTCCATGATCTTGCTGTAGGAGTAGTTGCCCATGCGTTTGGGCAAATAGGAGTAGCAGAAATCGTTCGCAGCGGTGGCGTGTTCGCCGTACCAGGCCTTGAGCATGCTGGTGATGTACTTGGGGGTGTTGCCCCACCAGTTGGCGCTCTTCGTCTCCGTGGTCGTGGGGGTCCACTTCTCGTTGTAGGCCTTGAGGTCCACGTGGTGGAATTCCGGCGACTTGAGGTAGCAGGGGAGCATGTGGAAGAGCAGGCCGTAGTCCGTCGACCCCTGCACGTTGGACTCGCCGCGCAGGGCGTTGACCCCGCCTCCGGCAATGCCGATGTTGCCCAGAAGCGTCTGCAGGAGGGCCGTGGCGCGCACGTTCTGGGTGCCATGGGTGGATTGGGTGATGCCCATGGCGTACAGCAGCGTACCGGCCCGGTCCGGCCGGCCGGTGGAACAGAAGGCCTGGGCCACCTTGAGATAATCCTCCTTCCTGGTGCCGGTGATGGCGCAGACCTTGTCCGCGTCGTAGCGGGAATAGTGCTTTTTCAGCAACTGGAAGACGCAGCGCGGGTGCTTCAGGGACATGTCGCGCTTGGGTGTGCCGGTTGCGTCGGTCTCATAGGCCCAGGATTTCAGGTCGTAGGACTTCTCCTGGTCGTCGAAGGAGCAGAACAGGCCGTCCTGAAAATCGTACTTCTCGCCGATGATGAAGGCGGCGTTGGTGTATTCCCGGACATACTCCTGGTGGATCAGGTTGTTTTGCAGGGCGTAGTTGATCATGCCGCCCAGGAAGGCGATGTCGGTGCCGGGGCGGATCTGGGCGTAGATGTCCGCCTTGGAGGCGCTGCGGGTGTAGCGCGGGTCCACGACGATCAGCTTGGCGCCATTGTCCATGGCGGCCTCGATCCATTTGAAGGAGATGGGGTGGTTTTCGGCCGGGTTGCAGCCGATGATGAAGATGGCGTCGCTATTTTTCAGATCTATCCAATGGTTGGTCATGGCACCACGACCGAATGAAGCCGCCAGACCGGCGACTGTCGCGGAGTGTCATAATCGGGCCTGGTGCTCAAGCTGCCCGACACCCATGGCCCGGGCGAACTTGGACCAGAGGTAACATTCCTCGTTGTCCAGCCCGGCCCCGCCGAACAGGGCCATGCCGTCGGTGCGGTTGACGACGTATTCCTTGTTGTCCTTCTTGTTCAGCTCCGTGGCCTTGAAGCTTTTGTCGCGGGTTTCCTTCATGCGCAGGGCGATCCGGTCCAGGGCCCAGTCCCACGATTTCTCCTCGAACCGGTCCGAGCCGGGGGCGCGGTACATGACCTTCTGCAGGCGGCGTTCGTTGACCGCCACCTGGAAGAGCGAACTCCCCTTGGAGCAGAGCGCCCCCAGGTTGATGGGGTGCTGCGGGTCCCCCTCGATGTTGACGACCTTGCCGTCCTGGGTGTGGACGAGCAGGCCGCACCCCACCGCGCAGTAGGGGCAGATGGTCGTGGTGCTTTTCAGCCCCTTGATGCGCATCTCGGGCGCATCCACACTGGCTTCGCCCGGCTTTCCCCCCAGGGCCGCTCCGGCCGCCGCCAGCGCTCCGCCCCGCAGGAATTGCCTACGTGATAGTGCCATACAAACGTCTCCTTTCGTTGGTGACACACGTTCCACGAGAGTTCATGGAGTTCCGTGAATTGTGCAAAATTGTCTCGATTGCTCTGGTGCACGGTGTATACGGCAAGCGGCATGCCAATACCGTTTACGGTTTCGTGCCGATGGGGTGTCATGGGGTTGTCCGCAAGGGTTCACGGCTGTACGGCGCAACAGTGAGAGGGGCGGTGGGTGGGTGGTTTTTGGGTTGCCAACTGTGCAATTCTGACCAATAATGTACAAAACTGTCTTAAGGGGCGCACCATGGCACAGATCTGCATCTGCGACGACGAGGAAGGAATCCTCAAGTACCTGAAAAAGCTGCTCAGGGGGCACCAGGTGACCACTTTCAGCCGCGGGGTGGAACTGCTGGCGCACCTGGAGTCGCCCGCCGGGGACCGGGTGGACCTGCTGCTGCAGGACCTGCGCATGCCGGACATGGACGGCATCCAGATCCTGCAGCGCGTCAAGGAGAAACGCCCCGAGCTGCCGGTGATCATCATGACAGCTTTCGCCACGGTGGACGACGCGGTGCGGGCCATCAAGCTGGGGGCCTACGACTACCTGACCAAGCCCTGCCCCAACGAGAAGCTGCTCGGCATGGTGGAAAATGTGCTGCACCTGCGCCGCCTGGCGGCCGAGAACCGGCGCCTGCGGGAAGAACTGGCCGGCGGGGCGCCGGAGCCGATCGTCTTTGCCAGCCCCCGCTTCCGCGAGGTCTACGACCTGACCCTCAAGGTGGCTTCCAGCGATGCCAATATCCTCGTCCTGGGGGAGTCGGGCACCGGCAAGGAGCTGATCGCCAGCTCCCTGCACCACAACAGCCCGCGCCGCGACCATCCCTTTGTCTCCCTGAACTGTGCCGCCCTGACGGACACCCTGCTGGAAAGCCAGCTCTTCGGCCACCTGCGGGGCGCCTTCACCGGGGCGGTCGCCAACCAGAAGGGGATGCTGGAAGAGTCGGACGGCGGCACCCTCTTTCTGGACGAGATCGGCGACGTGAGCCCCGCGGTGCAGGCCAAGCTGCTGCGGGTGATCCAGGAGCGGGACTTCATCCCGGTCGGCTCCACCCGTCCCAAAAAGGTGGACGTGCGCTTCGTGGCCGCCACCAACAAGGACTTGCAGCGCGAGGTGGCCGAGGGGCGTTTCCGGGAGGACCTGTACTACCGGCTGAACGTGATCACCATCAACCTGCCGCCGCTCAGGGACCGTCCCGAGGACATCGAGCCGCTGGCGCGGCACTTCCTGCGGCGCTTTGCCGCCCGCACGGCCAAGGATATCCATACCATCGCCCCGGACGCCCTGGATGCCCTGCAAAGCTACGTCTGGCCCGGCAACGTGCGAGAGCTGGAGAACGTCATGGAGCGGGCGGTGATCCTCACCGCGGGCAGCGCCATCACCGCCGACGTCATCCCCCTGCGGGGCGTGCAGGCGGCCGCGCCGCCGCTGCCGGTCCCGGCGCGGCAGCAGGTGATGTTCGCCCTGGAGGAGATGGAGCGTCAGCACATCGAGGCGGTGCTCAAGGGGAACAACTTCAATAAGAGCCGTACCGCGGAGATCCTGGGCATTTCGCGCCGGACCCTGGACCGCCGCATCGCCGATTTCGGGCTGATGGGGGAATAGGCACGAGTTCATTCTGGAGGCTGGCGGGAAGGATACCTATATCGCAAACAATACTGATGGACGCCAGGCGTCGTCCTTTGTCCGATAGCTTCTCCGCCTGATCCGACAGAGGAAGTCCATGCCTGTCTTTCTCTGTTTAAAGCTATCTGGAACGAAAATTAATGCAATTATAAAATATCATTTTAAATTTGCATTGCTGTATTGTTGTCTCTCATGCTACACTCTCCCCATGACCTATATCCCCCGCGATATCGAACCACGCCTTGAACGCCTGCTGGCGTCCGCGCCCTGTGTAGCCGTGACCGGGCCGCGCCAAGCGGGCAAGTCCACCTTGCTCCGGCACTGCCTGCCCGACTACCGATACGTCACCCTGGACGACCCGTTTTTCCAGGAGCAGGCCCATTCCGACCCGCTGCTGTTCCTCGATTCCTTGGGTGAACGGGCTATCATCGATGAAATCCAGTTGGCGCCGGGGCTGCTCGCCTATGTCAAAATCCGGGTGGACGAAAACCGTTCTCTCAAGGGACGCTATGTCTTCACCGGCTCACAGCAGTTCGGCCTGATCAGAAACCTGAGCGATTCGCTGGCCGGCAGGATAGCCCTTTTGGAACTTCTGCCTCTGTCGGTGGCCGAAAAGCGCCGACATCTGGCACTGTCCGACAGCATCGCCCTGTTCAGCCACGCCGCCCTGACCGGCTCCTATCCCGAACTGGTGGTGGATGAAGCCGTCGATCTACGATCATGGTACGCCTCCTACCTGCAAACCTACCTAGAGCGGGACATTCGCACCATCTACAACATCGGCGACTTGCGGGACTTCCAGCGTTTCGTGCGCCTCCTGGCGGCCCGCTGCGGTCAGCAGCTCAACATGTCGGAGTACAGCAGGGAATTGGGGATCTCCGTTCCCACGGTAAAAAGCTGGCTCTCGATCCTGGAGGCCAGCCGGGTGGTCTACCTGCTCCCCCCCTACTACAGTAACCTGGGAAAACGGATCACCAAGGCGCCCAAGTCCTACTTCCTCGACATCGGCCTGGCCTGTAACCTAGCCGGAGTCCGGGACGAGGCCCATCTCTTCAATGGCCCCATGGCCGGCCACCTGTTCGAGAACTTCTGCCTTCAGGAGACGGTTAAGCATTTCCTGAGCCGGGGAGTGCAGCCGCCGCTCTACTACCTCAGGACCAGCAACGGCCTGGAGGTGGACCTGCTGATCGAACCAGTGGCCGGAACGCTCGTGCCAGTGGAGATCAAGCTGACCAAGACCCCCGCACCTCAACTGGCACGTACGCTCACCGCATTCCGGGAGTCGTTCGCTGGCCTTGATCCGGCGCCGGGGCTGCTGCTCTCGCTTGCGCGGGAAACCCGCCACCTCTCCCGCGAGGTTTCCCTCGTTACGCTGGATGATTATTTCCAACGGCTCAACGCCTGGACAGGACCCTAGTCATGCAGCGCGTCCGCACCTCCATACGCCGCAAGCTGATCTTCGCCACCCTGACCCCGCTCTGCGCGGCGATCCTGCTCTGCTGGCTGACCGGTTCGCTGCTGATCACCGACCGCATCTTCCGCCAGGCCCAGCAGAACGTGATCGGCGACCTGAACCTGGCCCGCAAGGTCTACCAGGACGAGATCAATCACCTCGCCGCCATCGTCAAGGTGGCCGGACTGGCGCCGGCCATGGCCGATCACCTCGCCTCCGGCCACCTGCCCATGCCGGAAAAGGCCCTCCGGCAACTGCTGCACGAGGAGCAGCTCAGCTTCCTCAACATCATCGACAGCCGGGGGGTGGTGCATTACCGGGTGGCCAACCCCCGACATGATGGGGACCGGGTCGGGGATGACCCCCTGGTGGCCCGCGCCCTGAAGGGGGAGGCAGCCGGCGGCGCCCAGATCTACAGCCGGGAACGCCTGGCCCTGGAGAATCCGGCCCTGGCCGGAGCGGCGCGGACAACGGTCAGGCCGACCCCCCGTGCCCGTGCCGTCGCCCGCCACATCGAAGAGCGGGGACTGGTGCTGGTGGCGGTGGCACCGCTGCTGGCGCCGGACGGCCGGGTGGCCGGGGCCCTGCAGGCCGGTTTCATGCTCAACGGCGACAGCCGGGTGGTGGACACCATCACCCGCATCGTCTTCGACCGGGAAGGGGGGGGAGCGGCCACGGTCTTCCTGGATGACGTGCGTATCGCCACCAACGTGCGCGATGCGGCCGGGGAGCGAGCCACCGGCACCCTCATGTCCAACGAGGTGACCCGGGTCGTCCTCACCCAGGGGAGGCAGTGGAGCGACCGGGCCTTCGTACTGAACGACTGGTTCATCTCCGCCTACGAGCCGATCCGTGACCCATCCGGCACGGTGATCGGCGCCCTCTACGTCGGCATGCCGGAACAGCCGCTCCTGGATCTGAGAAAAAACCTGAACCTGATCATGGCGGGGGTGTTGCTGGTCGTGGCCCTGATCGGCATCACGCTCTCCACATGGATCGGCAGCCGCCTGGCCCGGCCGGTGCGGGCCCTGGCCGAGGCGGCCCGCCGTATGGCCACCGGGGCGCCCAT
>JAATGX010000248.1 GCA_015688915.1 Desulfuromonadales bacterium | reverse complement strand
GGTGGAGAACTTGTAGCCGCGCTGGTATTCGAACTTGTCCACCGCTTTCATCAGGCCGATGTTCCCCTCCTGGATCAGGTCGAGAAACTGCAGGCCGCGATTGGTGTATTTCTTGGCAATGGAAACCACCAGCCGCAGGTTGGCCTCGATCAGTTCCGACTTGGCAATGCGGGCCTTGCATTCACCCTCTTCAATGGCCTTGAGCGCTGTTGACAGCTCGTTGGCCTTGAACCCCGATTCCTGCTCCACCTTTTGCAGCTTGCGGGCCAGGCTTCGCAGGCGTTTGTCCAGTTTCGCCAACTCTTCGGCGTCGAGCTTCAGTTTTTTGAGATCGGCGACCGCCTTTTCCTCGTCCTTCTCGTACTTATCCATGAGCGGCCGGAGTTTGTCGGCCGGGATCAGCGCCTCCAGGTCGGACAGCTCGTTCATGAGCTTTTCAACCTTGCACGACAGCTCCTTGAGGCGTTCGGCAACCTTGTTGATATGGCGGTCCTTCAGGCGCAGCGACTTGAGCTGTACAGCCAGCTGTTCCCTGGCCTGGTGGAGTTTTTTATCCAGTTCCTTTTTCTTGGCGGCTGATTTGGCGGAATCCAACTCACTGGCGAGATCGGCCAGGGTCTGTTCCTGGACTCCGATGCCGTCGATGATCTCAAGGATGCGCACTTTCTGCACATCCTCCTCGTCCTCCTCCAGTTCCTCCTCCTCCACCTCCTTGCTGATCTCGGAAGCATTGATCTGGAATTTACGCAGCTTGTCTCCCAGCAGCAGGACCTCCTTGACCGTAATGGGGGTGTTGAGGATAACACCGGCCACATCCCGTTCGCCGTCCTCGATCCGTTTGGCGATCTCCACCTCTCCCTCGCGGGTCAGAAGCGATACGGAACCCATTTCCCGAAGGTACATGCGCACCGGGTTGCTGGGGCGACCGATGGAGCCCGGTTCGAACTCGACTTCTTCGGCCTCGCCCTCGATCTCCTCCTCTTCCTCCATGTCGATCTTCATCTTGGGGATCTTGACCTTCTGGGAGGAGTCGACGATCTCGATATCCATGTCGCCGAACATGCCCATGACGTCATCGATCTGCTCGGTGGCGATGTCGGGGGGGAGTATGTCATTGACCTCATCAAAGGTAAGGAATCCCTTTTCCTTGCCGAGATCGATCAAGTGTTTGACTTCGTCCATGTTTTTCTTGGCCATTCAATTCACCTCTGGATGCTGCCGTAATGGCTACAGTTTCGATTTCCTGGATCGCAGGGCATCGGCCTGATGCAACAGGGCCGCGTATTCCTCGCTGTCCGGGTCCAGCACTGCCAACCGGGCGGCGATGTCCCGCATGGACTGGAGCGCCCGTTTCTCCCGGCTGAGTTTGCAATTGTCAAACACCGTGCGCCAGTTGATGTCCGCCAGGTGCTCGTCGGCGACCAGCAGGCGGGACAACAGCGTCAGGAGTTCGGGGGCTTCGATCTTCTCCGTCAGACGGCTGAGCGCCTGGCTGTCATCGCCATCGGGCATGGCATCCAGCATCAACCGGGCCAGTTCCAGGTAGATGCCGTCAAACAGGTTCTCGACGCCGAATTTCCGCACTTCCGCCCGCGCCTCGGGGTAGCCTCCCATGAGCGCCAACAGGGTCTCATGGAGCGTGTCTCCCTGGGGAGCCGCGCTGTTATGCCCTCCGCCGTGCAGATCACGGGGGGAGAGGCTGGTGCCTCCCAAGCGCTTGCGGAAGGCATGAACGGTGATCCCCAGCAGGCGGCAGATCTCCTTCTCGTACAGGTCGCGTTCCACCGGGTCGCCGATCTTGCGGAAACGCGGCGCAACCTCGTCGATGATCCTTACCTTGCTGTCGACGCTGTCCGGCGGGGTCTGGGCCAGGAGCGAACGCACAAAATACTCGAACGCCGGGCGGGCCTTGTTCCGGCAGACAGCGAACGCCTCCGCTGAATTCTTCGCCAGGAAGCTGTCCGGGTCGTCTCCCGCCGGGAGGGTGATGACGTAGGCCGGCAAGCGCTGTTCCAGAAACAGTTCCATGGAACGGATGGTGGCCTTGCGACCAGCCCCGTCGCTGTCGAACAGGGTGTAAACCTTGCTTGCGTGCCGCTTGACCAGCCCCGTATGGGTTGTGGTCAGCGCGGTGCCGCAGGTGGCAACCACGTTGCGGACCCCTGCCCGGTACAGCGCCAAGTGGTCAAAGTATCCTTCCACGATGATGACGCTGTTCTCGGTCCTGATGGCGGGCAATGCCATGTCCATGCCGAACAGGACCGCACTTTTGTGATAGAGCGGCGACTCGGGCGAATTGATGTACTTGGGTAATGAAGCATCCAGCACCCGGCCGGCAAAGGCGATCACGTTCCCTTTTGTATCCCGTATCGGGAAGATCAGCCGGTTCCTGAACTGGTCATACCAGCCACGGTCGCTTTTTTTCACAATCCCCAGTTTGAGCGCACTCTCCAGGCTGATGCCGTGCGATCTGAGGTGCTGCGCCAGGGCATCGCTCCGGTCGGGAGCAAAGCCGAGCCGATACGCCTCGGCCGTTTCCTCGTCCACCTCCCGCACCCCCAGGTATGTTCTGCCCGGTGCCCCTTCCGGTCGTGCGCGGAGCGTCTCCCGATAAAAACCTGCGGCCAGGTCGTTGATGTGCTGGAAGGTATGCCGCTCGTCCTGGGCATGTTTCTCGGCAGGGGTGAGCTGGCGCTCCTCGATCTCGATCCCCGCTTTCCTGGCCAGGTGTTTGACCGCCTCGGGAAAGCTGAGCCCTTCGATCCGCATGATGAACGAAAAGGCATTGCCTCCGGCGCCGCAGCCGAAACAGTGGAAGATCTCCCGCGCCGGGTTGACGTTGAAGGAAGGGGTCTTTTCGCCATGAAACGGGCACAGGCCGACATAGTTGGCACCGGAACGGCGCAGTTGCACGTAATCGGAAACCACCTCGAGGATGGAGAGGCGTTCCGCTATCTCCCTGACTTTCTCCTCGGGGATCATGGTTGTTTTTCGGATCTGCCCCGCCATGCGGAGAGGATTCTGTCGCCTGTCCTGGCAAACATCTCAGCCGACCCCGTGGCATGGATCTTCTGTTTCAACTGGAGCGGCATGAAGCCCGCCGTACCGATACAGAACAGCATGCTCAACAGCAATCCCCCCTCGGCGGCCCCGATCAGCAGGCCTCCCAGCCGGTTGAGGCTGCCCAGCATGACGACGCGGACAGCGGTGGTGACGATGTTGCCGAGGATGTGGGCGGCGACTCCGGTCAGGATCAGGAGCAGCATGAAGGCCACAAAGGCTGATACGTGTGCCGGGACATGCAGGATATTCCGTATCGGAACCGAAAAGGCCGGATAATAGCGATATGCCAGCCATCCCCCCAGGATGAGACCGGTAAGAGACGCCGCTTCGTTGACAAGCCCGCGAATCAGACCCTTGAGGGCAAAAACAGACAGGACCGCCAGGATGATGATATCGAAAAGGTTCATCGGTGAGCCTATATGACGATTGCAAAGAAGGGGCTATCAATCAGATCGCCCCTTCGCCGGTTCGGGTGTACAGCGTGAATTGCAGGACCTCCGGGAGGAGTCCGTCAGGAGAGCAGCCGCTTGACGGTTTCGCTGACGGTCTTGCCGTCGGCCCGGCCGGTCGTCAGGGGGGTGAGCACCTTCATGACCTTCCCCATGTCCTTGATCCCCTGGGCGCCCGATTCTCCGATGACCCGCGTGACGAGTTCGGTAATCTCCGTTGCGCTCAGTTGCGCCGGGAGGAACCCGAGCAGAATCGCCAACTCCGCCTCTTCCTTGTCCACCAGGTCCTGCCGGTTGCCTTCCTGGTAGAGGCGGATTGATTCACGGCGCTGTTTGACCAGGGTCGAGATGACCTCGATGACTCCCTGATCGTCCAGTTCACGCTTCTGCTCGATCTCCCGGTTTTTCACCAGGGAACGAATCATGCGAACAGCCGAAAGGCGCAGGTCATCCCGCGCCTTCATGGCTTGCTTCATCGCATCGTCAAGCTGTTCCTTAAGTGTCATACCGTTTCCTAGTCCTGCATCTTGCGCTGTTTCTTGAGGGCGCGTTTGCGTGCGGCAATAGCTTTTTTCTTACGTTTGATACTCGGCTTCTCGTAATGCTCGCGTTTGCGGACTTCGGACAAAATCCCCGCTTTTTCACACTGTTTCTTGAATTTCTTCAGAGCGAGCTCAAATGGTTCGCTTTCCTTTATTTTTACTCCAGGCATCCATTATCCCTCCCCTCATTGTGAAGTGACTGCATAGATGAGTACAACGCCGTGGCGTAAATTACGCGAGTCTGTAATAATACTAGTTTTGGCGGCATTGTCAACAAGTAAATTCGATCCGGCCTACATATTGCCTCCCATGCCCGTGTGTGCTGATCTGCGCCGGATATGGCCCCACCCAAACAGTCGCCCGCATCAGGAGTCACCCCTGGAATTCTTTTCCTCGATGCCGGAGGTGCCGAAGCGACGGCGCAGCTCGGCGTACACATCCTCCACCGGAATATCGCAATGCCCCAGCAGCACCAACAGGTGGAAGACGAGGTCG
>JAATGX010000130.1 GCA_015688915.1 Desulfuromonadales bacterium | reverse complement strand
TCCAGGCCATGGGAGAGATGCTGCGTGAAAAAACTCAGAACCGGGACCAATTTCATCCGTTCGTTTCTCGCGCTGGGAATCGCCCTTTCCCTGGCAGGCCTCCTTTTCCTGATCCAGCCGGAACCCCACCGGGGGGTGCTGGCGGCCCTGTTCGGCATCAACATCATCTCCCTGGCCGCGGTCATCCGGATACTTGTCGCCAGGAAGCTGGCAAAGCGCATCAAACAGATTTCCAACGCCATGAACAAGGCGGCCGAGGGTGAGCTGACGGAGCACGTCCATTTCGATGGCGAGACCGAAATGTCTCTTCTGGCCGACAATTTCAATTCCATGCTGGAGCGGCTGTCCGGGGCGATCACCAAGGTCCACTCGTCCCTTTCCGAACTCAGGAGTATCTCATCGACCCTCAGGGATGTCTCGGAGAAGGGGGTATCATCCGCCGCAAAGCAGGCGGACGGGGTCAAACAGACCTCCACCGCCATCCGGGAAATCAACCTCTCCATTGCGGATATATCGGCATCCGTCGCCGACCTCTCCAGCCTCTCCTTGAACAATGCCGCCTCCATGACGCAGATGTCCCAAAGCCTGGAGTCAACCACCGCTCACCTGGAACTGCTGGTCCGTTCGGTTGAAGAGGTCAGTTCATCGATCATGGAAATGGCCACGACCGTCCGCCATATTGAAGACAACACCGCTGTCCTGGCGACGGATACGGTCAGAACATCGGAGCTGGTGGGCGAGATGGATCTGGCGATCAGGCGCATCGGCACCCAGGCCACCGATACCTCGGCCATAGCCGAGACGGTCAGAAACGATGCCGAGGAGGGGTGGAAAGCCGTGGATGCGACCATTGCCGGCATGAACGAAATCCGGTCATCATCCTCCATCACCTTCGACGCCATCGAAAACCTTTCCCGAAGGGTGGCCAACATCGGCACGATCCTCTCCGTCATCGACGAGGTGGCCGAGCAGACCAATCTGCTGTCGCTCAATGCCTCGATCATTGCCGCTCAAGCCGGGGAAAAGGGCAAAAGCTTTGCCGTGGTCGCCGGCGAGATCAAGCAACTGGCGAAACGGACCGGAAGCCATACCAGGGAAATTTCCGAAATCATCCTGGGGGTCAGGGAGGAAACCGAACGCGCGGTAAAGGCCATAGCGCTCTCCGAACAACGCATTGAGGAAGGGAGCGCGCTCTCCCAGCGGTCCGGCGAGGCGTTGCGCAAAATCGTCGACGGCATCCAGGAGGCAAGCGCCCGGATGTTCGAAATCAACGCCACCGCGGTCAGCCAGGCAACGTCGAGCGATGCCGTGCAGCGGGCAATGACCAATGTTGCGGACCTGGTGGAACAGATCGCCCGCGCCACCCAGGAACAGAGTTATGGCAGCAAGATGATTACCAGCGCGGTGGGGCGCATGAGGGAGCTCACGCAAGAGGTCATGCATTCCATCAGCAGTCACAAAGGTTCAGCCGGCCAGGTCGTTAATGACAGCGGGAATATGAACACCCTGGTTGCGGAGATCTGCCAGGCATCCCTGCTCCAGTCGGCCAGTGCGCAGCGGATCGGTGAATCGCTCAGGGATTTCGAGGATTCAACCGAGATGCACGTTTCATCGACCCTGGTCATCGACGAGATCCTGCTGAAGCTCTCGGGACAGATAGAAGCCCTTCAGACCGAGATGGGCCGCTTCAGGGCCCAGTAGTACCTGAGCCCGGTTCACGTTTGAAAACCGGACGCAGGTCCGCCGGTAAAGGAGGTTCCGTAATGAGGTCAACAAGGACATTCAAAGGGATGGCCGCCATAGTCACGGCGTGCCTGGTGATGGCCCTGCCCGCTCTTCCCGCAATGGCCGCCGGCACAGGGCTTGAGCCGCTGTCCATCAGCATGGAGGAGTACCGTTACCCGTACCAGGTCCGTCTGCTTCCCTTGAACATCGAGGGGCAGGACCTGAACATGGCCTACATGGATGTGCCTCCAACGGGACCGGATCGCGGCAGGACGGTGTTGCTCCTTCATGGCAAGAACTTCTTCGGCGCCTACTGGAAGGATACCATCAACGCCTTGACGGAAGATGGCTACCGGGTGGTTGTGCCTGACCAGATCGGCTTCGGCAAGTCGTCCAAGCCCTCCATCCATTACAGCTTTCACCTGCTGGCGGCCAACACGAAAAAGCTCCTGGATACGCTGGGGATTGACAAGGTGGTGGTTGTCGGCCATTCCATGGGCGGCATGCTGGCGACCCGCTTCACCCTCATGTATCCGCAATCCGTGACGCACCTCGTCCTGGAGAATCCGATCGGGCTGGAGGATTACCGTGCCATCGTGCCCTACGCCCCGCTGGAGGAGCTGTACAGGAACGAGCTGGGCGCAACCGAACAGGGCATCCGCACCTATCACAGGGGCTACTATGCGCGGTGGCAACCGGAATATGACGAGTACGTGAAGGTGGCGGTCCGCTGGAAACTGGGCGCCGAGTATCCGCGGCTGGCCATGTCCTCCGCACTGACCTATCAGATGATTTACGAGCAGCCGGTCTGCCATGAATTCGCCAACGTGAAGACAAAGACCCTGCTGGTGATCGGTCAGGCGGACAGGACTGTGGTGGGTAAGGCCAGGGCGAGAAAGGATCTGCTCCCCTTTGCGGGGCAGTACCCGGAGCTGGGCCGGAAGACGGCACAGCTCATTCCCGGTGCAGCGCTCGTAGAACTGCCCAATGTGGGGCACATTCCCCATTTCGAGGCCAGGGAGCGGTTTATCCGGGAGGTACTCGCGTTCATCAGGTAGGGCGCAGCCCTCCCTCACTTCTTTCTCCAGACAACAAAACGGCCCTCTCTGTTCGGGAGGGCCGTTTTGTTTTAAGCGCTGGTCCGGTTCGACATCAGCCCTGCTGCTTAAGCCAGCGGGCCACATCCTTGGCGTGATAGGTGATGATGATATCGGCCCCGGCGCGCTTGAAGGCGATCATGGTCTCCATGACCACGCGCTCCTCGTCGATCCAGCCGTTGGCCGCCGCGCCCTTGATCATGCTGTACTCGCCGGAGACGTTGTAGACCGCCAGGGGCAGATTGTACTCGTTCCGCAGGTCGCGCAGGATATCCAGGTAGGCCAGGCCGGGCTTGACCATGATGATGTCGGCGCCTTCCTCGATATCCGCGGCCGCCTCGCGTAGCGCCTCCAAGCGGTTGGCCGGGTCCATCTGGTAGGAGCGGCGGTCGCCGAACTGCGGGGTCGATTCGGCCGCCTCACGGAACGGACCGTAGTAGCCCGAGGCGTATTTGACCGCATAGCTCATGATCGGGATGGCGTCGAAGCCGTTATCGTCCATCGCCTCGCGAATGGCCGCCACCCGGCCGTCCATCATATCCGAGGGAGCGACCATATCGGCGCCGGCCTTGACATGGGAGAGCGCCTCCCGGGCCAAAAGCTCCAGGGTGGCATCATTGTCCACGTCACCGTCCTTGATAATGCCGCAATGGCCATGATCCGTATATTCGCACATGCAGACGTCGGTAATGACGGTCAGGCCGGGCACCTCGCGCTTGATGGCGCGAATGGTTTCCTGGATGATGCCGGTGTCCGAATAGGCATCGCTCCCCACGGCATCCTTGGTCTCCGGGATACCGAACAGGATCACCGCCGGGATTCCCAGGCCATGCACCTCTTTCGCCTCCGCCACGATGTGTTCGATGGACTGCTGAAAGATGCCGGGCATGGAAGAGATCTCTTTCCTGATGCCGGTGCCGAATGCGGAAAACATTGGATAGACCAGGTCATTGACCGACAGGGTGGTTTCGCGGACCATGCGGCGGAAGGTTTCGTTACCGCGGATACGGCGCGCCCTGAACTGCGGAAAAAACATGTGTGACTCCTTTGAACGGCGTGCTTGAAACGCATATGTGCAAATACTACTGCAAGGGATCCGCAAATTGCAAGCATGACCATCGATGCCGCTCACCTGCGGCAATTACTCCGGTTGCACGCCATGAAAAAAACTGTATCCGTCCTCCTAATTGTTGCACAATCGAAAATATATGGTAAACATATCTTCATAATTTGCGGCACCACCCAATCACACAAGAAGGAGGATCAGGCATGAAGAGAATATCAACACTAGTACTGACCGGCGCCCTGCTAGCCCTGGCGGCCACCGTTTCCGCCGGCAACAAGGCGGAGACCTTTTCAATTTCTCCGGTAATCGGCGGCATCACGTTCGACGGCAAACAGCATCTGGAAACAGCGCCTTTTTATGGCGTGCGGGCCGGGTACAATTTCACCAAAGCCCTCGGGGTCGAAGCACTCTTCGATTACTCCAATACCGAATCGACCCTTACCTCGGGCAATGTGGATTTCTACCGCGCCGGCGGAGAGCTGCTCTACCACTTTTTCCCGGACAACAAGCTGGTCCCTTATGTAGCGGCGGGTTATGCGTTCGGCACCTTCAGGGGTGACACCGCCCTGCCGATCGACAACCGGGCCAAGGGGGTCTTCGACTACGGCATCGGCGCGAAGTACTTCTTTACCGACAATCTTGCCCTGCGCGGCGACGTGCGTCACCTGATCTACACACAGGATGAGACGCTGCAGGCGGTTGAATATTCGGTCGGCCTCTATATTCCCTTTGGTGGTCCCCAGCCCGCGGCAAAACCGGTCGAACCGCCGCCAGCGCCCGAACCGGTGGTGGTCAAGGCTGTTGAACCGCCTCCTGCGCCCGCTCCTCCTCCCCCGGCACCCGCACCCGTTCCGGTCGTCCAGCCCAAACCGGCGCCGGTAAAGCTTTGCAGCCCAACGGTACTCGATATCCTTTTTGACACCAACAAGTCCAACATAAAACCCGAATACTACGACGAGTTGAAAAAAGTGGGTGACTTCCTGACCGAGTTCCCCAAGGCCAAGGGCACCATCGAGGGCCATACCGACAGTGTCGGCGGCAAGGCGTTCAACCAGAAGCTGTCCCAGCGGCGGGCGGAAAGCGTTCGCGATTATGTCATCAAGAATTTCGGCATCGCTCCCGAGCGCATCAACGCCAAGGGGTATGGCCTGACAAAGCCGGTCGCCAGCAACAAGACCAAAGAAGGCAAGGCCAAGAACCGCCGCATCGAGGCCAATTTCTCCTGCGAATAGCCTGTAACCGCATCACCGTCAAAAAGGCCTTTCCGGATTCCGGAAGGGCCTTTTTGCTGATCACGGTCGACCGGCAGGTTCACCGTCGCAGAATCGGGAGGACACTTCCCCCCTCGGGCATCACCAAGGCCCGCCAATCGGGCGGCAACAGCCTTTCGGCCTTTGAAAGGGCCTCATCAAGCGAATGGGCGGCCATCATCCCCATCTCCTCAACCTGGTGTTCCGGAAACCGTGAAACCAGGATGATCCTGAAGCGCCGGGCCTTCGCACGCAGGGAATAGGCGGTCTGGCCGTTGATCTCGTAGCGTTCCCGCAGGGCAGCCTCGAACTCGTCCAGCCGCTTGTGGCGAAACCAGTTGTAGAAGGTATCGTTACCGAAGCCATCGCGGCACTCGGCCAGCAGGATCATCACCCCTTCGTCTTTCAGGGCCTGGGAGGCGTACTCCATGGCTTTGTGGGCCTGGATCAGGTTTATGTCCTTGGGAAAGCCGCCGCAGGAGACGATCACCAGGTCGGCCCTGTCGGCCAGGGAGAAGGAGAAACATTCACGATAAAAGCGGCAGCCCGCCTCGTGCGCCTCGCGCCAGTGGCCGCAAAAGGCGGCAATGATCCGTTTGTCGAGGGAAAGGACGGTGTTGAGGATGAACGCCGGGGGTGCCATGGCACAGGCCTCCAGCATGGCCTGGTGCACCGGGTTGCCGTCCAGGTTGCCGGTAACGGCCAACGGGTTCCGGCCACTCCCGGGTCCGGGGTTGAGCACGCTGAAGTGGCTGGCCATGCAGGCCTGACGGCTGGCGATACCGGGGAGGAGGCTCTTTCTGCCGCCGCCGAAACCGGCGAAATAATGAAAACCGATCACCCCGGTCAGGATCAGCCGGTCGGCCTCCATTGCCCGGCGGTTGACGCTGACCTCGACGCCGCCGGAGGTCCGGCCGAGGGTCACCAGCCCGTCCGGGTCGTCGCAGTCGTGGTCAAGGACGCGGATCCGTTCGTAGAGCGGGCCGAGGATCTTCCGATGTTCATGGTCGGTCTGCCTGCGATGAATGCCGAGGGCGATCAGGATTTCGATATCACCATCGGGAATTCCCTGACGGTTGAGGCGTTCCACCAGGAGCGGCAGATAGATCTCGCTGCCGGTGTAGCGGGTGATGTCGGAGGTGACAACAACCACCTTTTCTCCCGGCTTGAACGACGAGATGGCCGCCTGGCAGGCGTCCAGCGCCCGGGTGATGATCTCTTCGGGCGATAGGGAGGGGGGAGTGACGGAGGGCTCGATGACACCCGCCAGACGGGCCGGGGGGAGGGAGAGCGGAAACGATGTTGATCCGTATTTCAGGTCCACGGTTTACCCCACTCGATCACGTAGTCTCGATACGCAAACAGGGATGCACCGGATCAGGGGATGCGACAAGCATCCCGTCAATCCTGCACATCCCTGTCAAAGATGCTTCCCCCGCGCCTCCCTGAACCCGGCGGGAGGCCGGGGCAAGTTAAATCCAGGCGTCGCCGCCATCGTACTGGAACTCATCGCCCCTGGTCCTGGGCGTGGCCCTGAATTTTGCCTCGCGGGCATAGCGCTTCATCTTTTCCGCCGCACTCTCCGTGAGGCCGGACAGCTTCTCGCGCACCTCATGACCCGGCTTGGGCGTGAGGAGCAGCGCCGCCACCGCGCCGATCACGGCGCCGGAAGCGAAGGCGATGACTGCTGCTGCGGCATTATCGTTTCTGGATGACATGACAGGCTCCTTTATGGTTGGCAATGGTCTGAAATCGATCTGAACAGGCTTTATATCTAGCACAGCCGCCCGCCCGAATAAAAGCAAAATCTTTCACCGTGCCACCCGCGCCAGATGCCGCCGGATCATCTCCTCGAAATCCGCGTCCCGGCTGCCGGTATAGACCAGTGACGAACCGATCTCGGCGGCCAGGATGGCGCACAGGTACTTCCCGGGCAGGTTCCTGACCCGTCGCCGGAAAGCCGGAGTCTCCCGCAGCATGCGCGGCAGATGATTGAGGACCGCCTGGCGGAAGGGGTTCTGCAAACAGAGTTCAGGCCGCCCGGAGAAAAAGTCGAACAGGCGGGTGTAGTAACTGTTGATGTTCTGGCTGATCAGGTCCGAGATTTCGGTGTAGAGCTGGGTATTGCCCGATTCCCTCCGCCGCCGCAGGATCAGGCGGGCCTCGTCCTCGGCCCGCTTCTCCAGGATCTCCAGCACATCCCTGACGTACCGTTCCTTGTGCTCCAGGAACTCCCGCTCCGACAACAGCAGGTTGGCAATGATTTCGTAGGAGGACGAGATCACGCCGCACTTGTTGGCCGAGGCATCGCGCATGACCACTACGCCGCTTTTCTGGAGCTGCACCCTGGCCTCGGGGGTAATGAAGGAGTTGGCCCCCTCCACGATCACCCGTGCCGTGGGCACCCCCTGCCCGTCCAGGAACGCCCGCCAGTTCTGGCCGTCAATGGTCTCGGGACGGCCGCCGGCCGGGATGAACAGATCGGCCGGAACCGTGAACACCAGGTTGTTGTACTCACGGTAAAAATCGTCGATATCCAGCCATTCCTCCAGCAGGTTGCCCGCCTCGCGGCTTACCTTGCGATGGGTTTCCTTGAGCCCCTCCATGCGCCGGCCGGTGCGGTAGATGATAAAGCCCCCTTCACCCAGGGCCGCGGGATCGAAGGCATCCAGATCGTGGGCCAGTACGATCCGGCGCAATTCGCTGTGCCGGATGCCGTTGGGGTCGTACAGGGCAGCGGTGCCGTCCTGGATCAGGCGCACCTGCATCAGCGGGCAGCGTTCCAACATGATGGCCAGGGAGTTGCCGGCCACGTCGCCGTTGGGCCCCCCGGTCATCTTGAGCGAAAACAGCTCGCGGTTGATGTCGATGCCCGCAGCTTCGGCCATGGTTATGCGGGCGAACGCCACCACCCCGGTGGAGGTGACGCCGTATTCCTTATGGTTGATGCCGACCCGTTTGCTGGACATGATCCCGATCCCCAGCATGTAGCCCCGCTTGGCCGACAGGTTGGCGATGGCCTCGATCATGCCGTCGTGCATGTTCTCGTCCGGCCCGATCTCGATCGGTTCGTCGTCTCCATAGTAGTCCACCACCCGCGGGTCCCTGACCCGGCCGTTCCCGGTCACGAAGATGTCCAGGAAGGCGTTGGCGATGGCGTATTGCAGTTTGTAGAGCCGCCAGTTCTCCGCTTCGCCCCCGGCCTGGTCCAGGTCCGAGGCGTCCAGCACCAGGACCATCTTGGAGCCCCCTTCATAGATGTCCTTGTTTTTCAGATGCTGGGTGTGGGCCAGGACATAGACCTCACGGAACAGGGTATTGGCGGCGGTAATGAAGTCGTCGGCGCTGCGGGCGATGACCGTGCGCCACCCGCCCCGGGCGATGTCCGAGAAGCCGATGTGATAGCCGAAACCGGCACGGCTGAAGAAAAAGGTCACCCGGAAGGGGAGCGCTTCGGGGAGATCGGCAATGAACTCCCGCCCCAGCTCACGCAGGTAGACCGGATCGAGCCGCAGGGCCAGAGCCTGCTTCTCCACCACGAAGAAGTTGGTCTTGAGGGTATGGGTGACCAGCAACAGGCAGCAGCAATACACGGCGCGGCGAATGTCGTCCAGCCAGCGGTGGCCGGTGTTGTACCTTTCCACCGCTTCGCGGGTTTCGGCCAGCACGGCCTGGTACACGGCCTCGCGGTCGGCCGGTTCGGGACCGAAACGAACCCTGAACAGCCGGATCAGCAGTTGCGCCATCTCGGGATGATCGTAGAAGGCCTTCTGGACATCCTCCTGCCCGAAGCGGTCCGGCTGGCTGTGGGCCAGGCTGGTGTGGCAGAAGGAGATGAACGCGTTCACCAGGGCGGCGTCCTCGCCGGACATCAGCCCCTCGGTGACGAACTCGCGGTAGATCGGCGACGAGGTGGCCAGGATCTGGGTGGTGCAAAGTTCGCGCTTGAGGCGATCGGCCAGGAGGCCGCCGGGAGAGAAGTCCTCGCCCCGGCGGCTCTTGACATAGAAGGTGCCCAGGAAATAGGGGTGGATGCCGTTGGAGATGGTCTGACAGTAAGCACGGCGGATACCCACGTCGAGCCGGTTGAACACCTCCATCACCTGGAGCAGGAACTCCTCCTGGGGCGGGTTGCCCACGGCGAACAGGATACGGGTCTCGGTGCGCCCTTCGCGCTCCACCTCGGCCACGTCCAGGAACAGGCCTCCGGAGGCGTTGCCCCGTTCGAACAGCCAAACCAGGTAGGCGGTGCGCGACGGCGGCGACATGCGGATATAGTTTTCATTGTTCAGCCAGAGGATCTTCAACAGCCGGTCAAGTTTTTTCAGGTCGAAGTCGGGAAAGGACAGGCGTAATTCGGCGCGGACCTTCCTCACCAATGCCGCAGGGATCTGCACCGGCCGGCTCGGGTCGATCTCGTGGTCCTGGCGGCGGTCGAACTCGAAGCGCTGCACCTCCAGATCCTCGTCCATGCCCGGCATGGGGGCATCTGAGTGGGAGAACATGGCATAGGAGATCTCCCGTTCGCCCACACGGCGCAGGGTTTCGTACAACGAGCCGGAGCGGTTGACGCACGCCAGCACGAGCAGCTTCGCCCTGTCGACCACGATCACGCGCCGGTTGCGGCGCAGATTGATCAACTCCCGCGCCATCGACACCAGTGCCTCTTCCTCATCGGCCATGGCCTGGAAAAAATAGGGACTCATGTGCCGTTCGAGCCAAGCGGCGCTCTCCTCGGTAACCAGGCGTTCGGCACGGGCGGTACGCCGTATGATGGCGGGCAGGTTCATGGGGATGCCTCCTCACAAGAAATATGGCCACATAATGCACAAACAAGCCGCTGCTGTCCATGCGGAAAAACACCCTGGCCGGCCGACGGCAACGGACCGTGGAGCGAATCGATATCAGCGCCTGCAAAATAGGGTTTTAGTTTCGCTAAAGCTTTGCTTGACCCTGTCCGGCCGAATTGCTATAGTCGCCCACGCCGTTTTAATCCATCGTATTCAAAGGCGTCCAACATGCCCGAGCGTGCAAAACAACGGACCTGTACGGTTGAAGGCGCCGCCCTGCTGACACAAGGTTGCGTGCAGGTCTATACCGGCAACGGCAAGGGCAAGACCACCGCGGCCCTCGGGCTGGCCTTGCGTGCCGTGGGCCGGGGCCTGAGGGTGTGCGTCTTCCAGTTCATCAAGGGGGGCGGTCCGTATGGTGAGCATCTGGTTGCCGCAAAGCTGGCCCCGCTCTTCACCATCATCCAGAGCGGACGGCCCGGCTGGGTCAATACCAAGGACATCAGCGAGGACCGCAAGATTGCCCAGGAGGCGCTGGGGCGTGCCCGGGAGCTGTTGACATCCGGCTGTTACGACCTTTTCATCTGTGACGAAATCAACGGCGCGGTCGGTTTCGGCCTGATCGACGTGGAACAGGTGCTGGAGCTGATCAGCCTGCGGCCGGAACGGGTGGAACTGGTGCTGACCGGCCGCAATGCCCACGAACGGGTGATCGAGGCCGCCGACCTGGTGACCGAGATGCGCGAGATCAAGCACTATTACAAGGCCGGCGTGCCGGCCCGCACCGGCATCGAGATGTGATTATTTCCCGCTTTCATTTTCAACCATACAGAAGGAGGTAGTTTTCATGGCTTCAAGAACACTGCGTGTATTAGTCGGCAAACCGGGGCTGGACGGCCATGACCGGGGGGCAAAGATCATCGCCCGGGCCTTCCGCGACGCCGGTTTCGAGGTGATCTACACCGGGCTGCACCAGACCCCGGAGCAGATCGTCTCCGCCGCCATCCAGGAAGACGTGGACTGCGTCGGCCTGTCGATCCTCTCCGGCGCCCACAACACGCTGCTTCCCCGGGTCTGCCAGATCTTCAAGGAGAAGAACGCCGACGACATCAAGGTCTTCGGCGGCGGCGTGATCCCGGAAGACGACATCCCCGGCCTCAAGGCCGCCGGCATCTGCGAGGTCTTCACTCCCGGCACCTCCACCGACGACATCGTCAAGTGGGTGCGGGACAACGTCATTCCAAGGGCGTAATAACGACCGGATACACTTCACACACTATGATACTTCGTTCAAACGCCTTCCGGGTACCTGGAAGGCGTTTTTGTTTGTCCGCCCCGTGCCGGGGAATCGACGCTTGACAGGTGATCGGCATTGGCGGATAACCTCGTAACAGACTGAAATAAAAGACCAAGTATCTTCATTTCCGACAACATCCGGAGAAGGCGTAACCGTTGGATATGCTTGTGGTTTACCGAATTTAACCAAGTAATTTTAACAGGATGACGTATTGTGTCAGACGGGTGTGGTAGGGTTGGGCGCAGCTTATCATACTGCTTTGCCGTCAATGAGCAGGGGACATGAAGGAAAGGGCACTCATGGAAACGAAGTTGGTAGTTTTCACGGATAAGCAGATTCGCAGGATCATGCACAACGGTGAATGGTGGTTCTCGGTTGTGGATGTATGTCATGCACTGACTGCAAGTACGGATGCCAGTGCATACTGGCGGAAGTTGAAACAGAGGCTTAACGGGGAAGGGAGTGAAGTCGTGACATTTTGTCACGGGTTGAAACTTACGGCACCTGACGGAAAACAGCGAGAAACCGATTGCGCCAACACCGAGGGCATCTTCAGTATCATACAGTCCATCCCCTCCCCCAAGGCCGAGCCGTTCAAACGCTGGCTGGCCAAGGTCGGCTACGAGCGGGTACAGGAGATCGAAGACCCGGAACTGGCGACGGCCCGGACGCGGGAATTGTACCGGGCCAAAGGGTATTCGGATGCCTGGATCGAGAAACGGATGCGCGGCATCGCCGTGCGGGCTGAGTTAACGGAAGAGTGGAAGAATCGCGGTGTGGGCGAAGCGCCGGAGTACGCCATCCTGACGGCTGAGATCAGCAAGGCCGCATTCGGTATGACGCCGACGGAATACAAGCGGTTCAAGGGGCTGGAACGGGAGAACCTGCGGGATCACATGACCGACCTGGAACTGATCTTCTCCATGCTGGGCGAGGCGGCAACGACGGAAATCGCCCGCACGCAGGATGCGCGGGGCTTCGGAGAGAACAGGGTGGCGGCCCGTAAAGGCGGGAGGATTGCCGGCGAGGCGCGGGAGAAGCTGGAGGTTGAGACCGGGGAGAACGTATCCACACCGGAAAATTTTCTGGTGGAACCGGAAGGGAAGAAGAGGGTGAAGGAGAAAAAATAAAACGCCCTGCTTTGCAGCGGGGCGTTTCGGACGGGCGCTCTCAGGGAGCGTAGCCGGCGCAACGGAAGTTCCGTTCTTATTGTTGTAAAAAGGAACAACCGTTTCCTAAGTACACTGAGGACTATTTAAACTTGTAAATAAAATTTGTCAAGGAGGAAATAATCATGGAAACGTCGCCGTACATTCTTGGCCTGGATATCGGTACAAACTCCATTGGTTGGGCACTCCTCAAAGCGGAAGAGCGGGGAGACAGACTTGTGCCGGTTGGCATTGAACGAACCGGTGTCAGGATTTTTCAGGCCGGAGTTGACCCGCAAAGTAATATTGAAAAGGGGGTTACAATCTCAAGTGCCAAAAACCGTCGTGAGGCTCGGATGCAGCGCCGAAGTACTTTCCGGGATTCTCAGCGGCTCAGGCGTGCATTTCAACTGCTGCAAAAAGCCGGGTTGTTGCCCGGCGATCCAAAACGCCCATCCGAGCGAGACCTAATCATAAAACAACTCGATGCTGAATTGCGTGAAACCTGGCAAAGAAAGCTGCTTGCGGAGGGGATGGACGGCACTGCGGTCAAGATTGCGGTGAACCATAACCTCACCTACCTCCTGCGCGCGCGCGGTTTGGACGAAAAGCTTGAGCCACATGAGATAGGCCGGGCCTTTTATCAGCTTGCTCAACGACGCGGTTTTCAGAGTACCCGCAAAAATATCGAAGGGAAGGATGATGCAGATAATGATCCGAACAAGATTGTAGCTGCGGCAAATGACCTGCGGGAAAAGATGGACAAGGTTTCGGCCCGCACCCTTGGCGAATATTTTGCTCAGCACAATCCTTTTGAAACAACTGAGGAGAAGATTCGCGGCC
>JAATGX010000254.1 GCA_015688915.1 Desulfuromonadales bacterium | reverse complement strand
TTTGTCACCAGCAACTCACCCAGCGTCCCCATCCCTTTGGGCGGTTCCGCCGGCTGGCGGCGAAACGCGGCCAGCGTCTCCTCTTCCTCGTCGGCGGCGCGGGCCGCTCCGGCCAGGGACAGGGAGATGCGGCGGTCGGCGCGGTCAATGCTCTCCACCTTGACCTCGATTGTCTCCCCTTCCTTCAGCACTTCACGGGGGTGGTTGATCCGCTTGCCCGCTCCCAGCTTCGATATGTGAATCAGTCCGTCCACCCCGCTTCCCAGGGTGACGAAAGCGCCGAAGGTGGCCAGGCGCGCCACGGTGCCGGGATGGAATGACCCTTCGGGGTAGAGCTGCGCCACCTGATCCCACGGGTCGGCCAGGGTATCCTTGAGACTCAGGGAGATGCGATCCTTCTCCCGGTCGATGGCCTTGATCACCACCTGTATCCGCTGGCCGACGCTCAGGACGTCGCTCACTTTATTGACCCGGGTCCAGCCGATCTCGGAGATGGGGATCAGCCCCTCCAGGCCGCCGATATCCACGAAGGCGCCGAAGTCCTGCAACGAGGTGACCGTGCCGTCCACCGTCTGCCCTTCCGCGATGCTCGCCCGGGCCTCCTCTTTGAGCCGCCGCTGCTCCTCCTCCAGCAGAACCCGGCGGGAGACGACGATGTTGCGCCCCTTTTCGCCGTAGTCCGTGATCAGGAACGCCAGACGGGTGCCGATGAGCGACTCCGGGTTGTCCGTGCGACGCAATGCGATCTGGGAAAACGGGCAGAAGGCGCGGCCCGTGCCGCCCAGCTTGATCTCGTATCCTCCCTTGATCTCCTTCTCCACCATCCCCTCCACCGGAACCCCGGCCTGCCACGCCTCCTCCAGTTGGGAGCTACCCGAAGTGCCGCCGCCGATCCGGGTGGTGAAACGCATCTCGCCGTGGCTCGACGACAGGAAATAGGCGGCAATGGTATCGCCTTCCCTGACCGTTACATTGCCGTCCAGGTCGAGGAATTCCTTGATATCGACGACACCCTCACCCTTGTGGCTGGTGTCGATGAATATCCATTCCGCGCCGACCTTCAGTACCCGCCCGGCAACCTTCTGGCCCGGCTCCAGCCGGCCTCCGCCGTTCTTACCGCTCCGTTCGAACAACTCGGCAAAACTTTCGCCGTCACTCTCTTCTTCGGTGGTTGTTTCCAGATCGTCGTTATCTGTCATTGGTTCTTTCCGTTTCTGTGGATTTTTGCGTAATAAGGCCGTATTCCCGCTGGTTCCGCAAGTTCAATGCGCCTCGTGCAGTTTCTCGCTCAGCCAGATCTTGATCAGGGATTGATAGGGGACGTCGCGGCTGTTGGCGGCGATTTTGATGTTCTCCAGGAGTGCGAGAGGCAGGCGCAACGAGATGGACTGGGTGGTCGGCTTCAGGTTGGGGAGCGTCACCCGCCGCGCTGTGGACCAATCCACGTAGCCGCTCGAATCGTGGCTTTCCCAGAAGGCCCGTTCTTCGGCCTCGGAGGTCGGCACCGGTGTCTCCTTATGTTTCTTGCTCATAAATGGCACGCTCCTTTCTATGCATGTCGCGGGCGGATATAACGCGAATCCTCGTATCGTCGAATCTCAGCGTAAACGTGATATGCAGACGGCGGTCGCCGTCCGTCCTGCCAAGCGCATGAAGACGAGCTTCATTGGCACTGTGTCGCGCGTCTTCCAGCATCAGCAGCGGATCATTGAAAAATATCTGCTCGGCTTCAGCCTGGCTGACGGAGTGCTTCTCGTTTTTGCGGCTGTTGGCGCTGTCCCAGTCAAAGCCGACTATCCGCGCGAAATCAATCATGGCTGTATATTATCATGATATACTTTTTATGCAATGGTTTCTGTGCCGGCCTCAAAACTGTCTGATCAAGGCCGGTCACCACGCGGCACGAGTGGCCCTGCCGACCTGCGGCTCCGCACTGGCAATGGGGGCGCTCTTCTCATACTTCGACAGCACAAACGAAAAAAGCCCCCGGCTGCCACAAACCAAGGCAACCGAGGGCCTTTTCATTGCGTCAGGTCCGGTTACAGCCCCAACTGCTTGAAGAAATCATTTCCCTTGTCGTCCACCAGGATGAAGGCCGGGAAGTTTTCCACCTCGATCTTCCAGACCGCTTCCATCCCCAGTTCCGGGAAGTCGATGCACTCGACCTTCTTGATATTCTCCTCGGCCAGGACCGCGGCCGGGCCACCGATGGAGCCGAGGTAGAAGCCGCCGTATTTCTTGCAGGCATCGGTGACCTGCTGGCTGCGGTTCCCCTTGGCGATCATGATCAGCGAACCGCCCTTGGATTGCAACTCGTCCACGTAGCTGTCCATGCGGCCGGCGGTGGTGGGGCCGAAGGAGCCGGATGCCTTGCCCTTGGGGGTCTTGGCCGGGCCGGCGTAGTAGATCGGGTGGTTGAGCAGGTATTCGGGCAAGGCTTTGCCGCTGTCGAGAATCTCCTTGAACTTGGCATGGGCGATGTCGCGGCCGACCACGATGGTGCCGGTCAGGAGCAGCGGGGTGGAAACCGGGTGCTTGGCCAGTTCGGCCAGGATCTCCTTCATGGGTTTGTTCAGGTCGATCTTGACGCCGTGCTCGTGCTTGCCGCGGTACTGGGCCGGGATCAGGCGGCCGGGATTGCGGTCCATCTCCTCGACCCAAAGCCCGTCCTTGTTGATCTTGGCCTTGATGTTGCGGGCGGCGGAGCAGGAGACCGCCATGCCTACCGTCCAGGCGGCCCAGTGGCGAGGGATGCTGCTACCCGGTCACGCTGTGGCGCGCAACTTG
>JAATGX010000070.1 GCA_015688915.1 Desulfuromonadales bacterium | reverse complement strand
TGATTAAATGGCACCTTCCCCCCCACCCTGTCCCTCCCCCGCAAGGGGGGAGGGGAACCCATTGTGGACGCGCTGTTTAAAGGTTACAAGGTACTAGTGTCATTCTTTCGGTTGCCCATTATCCTCCAACCCCATGGCCTCCCGGGCGTACCGTTTCGCCTCGTCAAGCTCCGCCTGCGTGATCCTCGCATCGCGCAGGGCGCTGAACCGTCTCCCGATCCGGTCGTTGAGGAAGCGGAATGTGGGAGATTTCTCTTCCAGTTCGGCCTTCATGAAGCGGATGCAGCCATGGCATTCCGGGTTGCGAACCCCGTGGCTGCGGGGATCGATGCCGTGCCGCCAGGTCAGGATGCGCATCCCCAAGAGCAGCGGTTCCCGCACCAGGGGGAACCACCAGTACCGCCGGTACGCGATCCGGGCCAGCATCAACGCGCAGTTTTTGCAGACGACCGGCGACAAACGTTCGGGAAGTCGGTTCATGCGGCCGTCTTCAGATCGAGATGGAATTCCACTGTCTCGATAATATTCTGATGTGCATCAAAGCTGCGCTCCAGAAAGGTCATCCGGTTGTCGCGGTCGATGAGGATGACGGTTGAGCAGCGGGTGCCGAATTCATCGAGAGTGACGAATATGGAGGAGAGGGAGCGCTCCCGCTCGATCCCCACGCCGGTGTCGGGCAGAAGTTGGTCAGGATAGCGGGTCCGATCCGAGAGCAGAATAAAGAGATTTTCCGGATCAATAGCATCGGTATTGACGATAAACTTTTGCAGACCGGCCGTTACGGCGCTCACCTTTGGCCAATGGGTATCGAGAAGGTGGTTGCTGAGCCCGTGCACGCCGGCGGCAAGACCGCGAACCGACGGCCCGCGGTTGGTGTAGTAGTTGAGACCGGTGCTGTCGCCGAAGACGAGGCCAAAGCCGTTGTAGCGATCACCGGTTCGCCGGAGATGTTCGAGGTATCCACCGGGCGACAGGTCGCTTTTGAGAAAGTCCGTGATCAGCCACCCGCGCGACAGCTTGTCCACGGCATATTCGTCGGGGCCGTAATAATTGGTCAGGGCCGCCAGACGGCCGCTCCTGGAGACTCCCAGCCAGGTTCCTCCCGCTTCAAGGTCCCGTCCGGCGAGGATCCGTAGGTCATCATCCCAGAAACGGGCGGCAGCGGTGGGACGGACGAAGTTCTCATCGCGGTTGGCCGCAAGCACCAGGCGGTAGCGGGGATGGCTGTCGATGGCAAAGGCCAGCAGGCACATGGTTTAACCCAGTTTCCCGATAACCTTCAGGCGGTTGAGAATGGCCTGATTGTGTACGAACAGCTCGGAAACGTCGCTGCCGGGAATGACGCCGTGATGTCTCCCATCCTTCAAAAGCTGAACGTTGGTGACGTCATAGACATTCCCGTTGATGGCAATATATCCCGGAGCGCCATTTTGGCCGTCATGCTGCGCCAGTTCCTCCAGGGTGAAAATCCTGTAGCCGGTATCGCCCTGGATTGTTGTTGCTGCTTCACTCATGCTTTTATCTCCTTTCATCCTTAAAACGGCAGTTCAATAACACGGAGACACGGAGTACACGGAGAAATCATAACAATTTCAGTTTGATATGCCATAGCATTCTGCCCGCTAGTATTCACCAACATGGAGAGTCTAATAAAAATGATGGCCCTCAGATTTTACTCCGTATTCTCCGTTTCTCCGTGTTTCGAATGCCTTTTGTAGGTTCATATCCCCCTGTCCCGGCTCCGACTGAGCCGGTTATTTCCACGTATTGAACCAGACCCGCTCCGCAAAGGGCTGTTTCTGCTTGCGCGGACCTTTTTCCGCGGCAACGCCCACCGGCAGCAGTATCCGCACCTTTTTGGCATCCGGCAGCCCGATGGCCTTGCCGATCTTTTCTGCACGCTGCTCATTCCTGAGCACCCCGTCGAGCCAGACCGAGGCGTATCCGAGACCGGTAATGGCCAGCAGAATGGTTTGGACGGCAGCCGCGGCATCCTCGACTTCGAAGGTATAGGGGAATTCCGACGCCGCCTGTTCCTCCACATCGTAGAACGCGGCAATGAACGCCGGGGCGGTCGCGATGAAGGGCTGGCCCGAGAATACCGCCTTTATCCGGTCGAGTGTGGCGGGGTCGTTGATGATGATGAACTGCGTCGTCTGGAGGTTCTTGCCGCTGGGCGCATCCAGGCCGGCCTGGACGATCTTCCTCAGGTCCTCTTCCGGCACCGGCTTCTGCTCAAAGGCCCCCCGGTAGCTGTACCGCTGCGCGATTGCTTCAAACAGTTCCATTTCGATTCTCCTTTCATTATCCGGACCAGCGTTGTCCGGTTAGCTAATTGCAGTGAGGCTAAAACCTTGCCTTATCCCCCTCACCTGGCCTTCGGCCACCCTCTCCCGGTGGGAGAGGGGATGGTCGGTATCCCTTCTCCCTGAGGGAGAAGGTGCCCCGAAGGGGTGGATGAAGGGGCTTTTGACGTGCTACAAAAATCTAACCAGACATTATTGATCCGGACGCGGATTTTTTTGCACTATTCCTCCCGGAGCACGGCCGGCGCAGGGGGAATGATTCCCATGCGCCGGTAGATCGGCCGGATACCGTCACGCACCATGTGCAGCCGGCAGGCAAAGAACAGGCCCCCGGTCAGGCAGGCGATGCCGCCGATCAGCAGGGTGGCCGGGGAACCGATCCATTCCGCCATGGCGCCGGCGGCGAGGTTGCCGATGGGTGTGGTCCCCGAATAGAGCATGGTGAACAGGCTCATGACACGGCCCCGCTTGTCGTCCTCCACGATGGTCCGAAGGATCGTGTTGCCGGATGCGGAGTTG
>JAATGX010000025.1 GCA_015688915.1 Desulfuromonadales bacterium | reverse complement strand
GATCTTCAACTGCGATAAGTTCCACAACAACAAGATGAAGCTCCCCATGGCCCTGGGCAAGGACATCGCCGGCATCCCGGTGGTGACCGACCTGGCCCGGGCGCCGCACCTGCTGGTGGCCGGTTCCACCGGTTCCGGCAAATCGGTCTCCATCAACACCATGATCCTGTCGTTGCTCTACACCGCCACTCCCCAGGATGTGCGCATGATCATGGTGGATCCCAAGATGCTGGAATTCTCCATGTACGAGGGGAGTCCGCACCTGCTCCTGCCGGTGGTGACCGAGCCGAAAAAGGCATCCCTGGCCCTGAAATGGGCGGTCAACGAAATGGAGCAGCGCTACAGGCTGCTCTCGGACAAGGGTGTCCGCAACATCGAGTCCTACAACAAGAAGCTGGCCGGCGAGGCCTTGGAGCAGGAAGAACTGAACGGTCCGGACGACGCCGAGATCATCGAGGAGCTGGAGGAGGTCGTCGAGGAAGGGGGCGAACCGTTGAACGACCCGATCCCCTTTGTCATGGACAACGCCGAGGTGCTGGAACACAAACACCTGCCCTACATCGTGGTGATCGTGGACGAGCTGGCCGACCTGATGATGGTGGCGGGCCGCGAGGTGGAGGAGCATATCGCCCGCCTGGCCCAGAAAGCCCGCGCATCGGGCATCCACCTGATCCTGGCCACCCAGCGCCCTTCGGTTGACGTGATCACCGGCCTCATCAAGGCCAACATGCCGTCGCGCATCTCCTTTCAGGTATCCTCCAAGGTGGATTCGCGCACCATCCTGGACTGCAACGGCGCGGAAAGCCTGCTGGGCGCCGGGGACATGCTCTACATGCCGCCCGGCACGTCGCGCCTGCAACGCATCCACGGCGCCTTTGTCTCCGACGCCGAGGTGCAGCGGGTGGTGGACTTCCTCAAGAAGCAGGGCAAACCGGTCTACGAGAAATCGATCCTGGACATGAAGGACTCGGACGAGAAGGGGAGCGACGAGGACGAGGAACAGGACGAGCGGTGGGAGGATGCCCTGCGCCTGGTGGCCGAGACCCGTCAGGCATCGATCTCCATGGTCCAGCGCCGCCTGCGCATCGGCTACAACCGGGCCGCCCGCATCATCGAGATGATGGAACGGGAAGGGATGGTCGCGCTCAGCGACGGCACCAGCAAGCCCCGCGAGATTTACGTGGACATCATCAACGCCTACCTGAATTCGCAGTTGACGAGGTGAGGAATATATATGGACGTAATACAAGCCGCCGCCATCCAGTTCACCGTCAAACAGGGGGATGTTGACGCCAACCTGGCCTATGCCCGTGAAGCGCTGAAACGCGCCGCCGACAAGGGCGCCAACCTGGCCGTGCTGCCGGAGATGTGGTCCACCGGCTTTGCCTACAAAAACCTGAACGAACTGGCCCCGCGTACCGCCGGGATCGTGGACGAACTGCTGGAACTCTCACGCGATTTGAAGCTGGTGATCTGTGGAAGCATGCCCGAACCCAACGGCGACAAGGTCTTCAACACGATCTTCCTTGCCGACAACGGCCGGCTGGCCGGGGTCTACCGCAAGATACACCTCTTCTCGCTGCTGGGCGAGGACCGGGCCTTTTCCGGTGGCGACCAATGGCGGCTGGCGGATACCACCATCGGCAAGATCGGGGTGATCATCTGTTACGACCTGCGCTTTCCCGAACTGACCCGGCGGCTGGCGCTGGAAGGGGCCCGGGTGATCTGCGTTCCGGCCCAATGGCCCAAGCCGCGCCAGGAACATTGGCGTACGCTGGTCCGCGCCCGGGCCATTGAAAACCAGCTTTTCGTGGTTTCCTGCAACGCCTGCGGCCTGATCGGCAAACTGGATGTCTTCGGCATGAGCATGATCGTCGATCCCAAGGGAGAGGTGCTGGCCGAGGCGGGTGAGGAGGAGTGCGAGATCAGCGCACCGCTGGACATGCAGGCCATGGCCGACTGGCGCGCCCAGATCCCCTGCTTCAACGACCGTAAACCCGGGTGTTACTGAGCCCCGCCGTTTTTCAGCTTGACTTGACTTCTTGATCGGACTACGTTTTCGTACTTGGAATTCAACCCTTGGAGGTGCTTTTCGTGGCCTTATTTCTTAGCGCCGGTATTGTTGTAAAACTCGTGTTGGGCCTGCTGATCTTTTTTTCGGTGGTATCCTGGGCCATCATCCTCTTCAAGCTGTTCCAGATTCATCGCGCCAACAGTGAATCCGAGCGCTTCATGGACTTTTTCTGGAAGTCCAAACGCTTTGACGCCATCGCCTCCCAGGTCGATCGTTTCGCCAACACCCCCCTGACGGTACTCTTCAACGAGGGGTACGGCGAGTTGAAGAGGGTGGTCGAGGGGGGCAGCGGAAGAAGCGACAGCAGCGTGCTCAGCACGGACCTGGGCGGTATCGAGAACGTTTCCCGTGCCCTGCGCCGGGCCACCAACTCCGAGATCACCCGCCTGGAGAAATACACCACCTTTTTGGCAACTACCGGTTCCACCTCTCCCTTTATCGGACTGTTCGGCACGGTCTGGGGCATCATGACCGCCTTCGAAGGGATCGGCAAGACCGGTTCCGCCTCCCTGGCCGTGGTGGCGCCCGGCATCGCCGAGGCGCTGATCGCCACCGCCATCGGCCTGGTGGCCGCCATCCCGGCGGTCATGGCCTATAATCACTTCCAACACAAGATTCGCGTGCTGATCAAGGGGATGGACAGCTTCTCCACCGAGTTCCTCAACATCGTGCAGCGCAACATCGCGGGGAAATAGACCATGAGCATGGGTGGACATGACGACGACAGGGGCGTGATGGCCCAGATCAACGTCACCCCGCTGGTGGACGTCATGCTGGTGCTGCTGGTGATCTTCATGGTCACCGCGCCCATGATGCAGCAGGGGGTGCAGGTCAACCTGCCCAAGGCAGATACCAAGGCCATGACACAGGCTGAGGAGACGGTGGTGGTGACCATCGACAAGGGGGGCAAGACCTTCATCAACAAGGATGAAATCCCGGCCGGAGACCTGCGCGACAGACTCTCCACCATGTTCGCGACCAGGGCCAAGAAAGAGATTTTTCTCAAGGCCGATTCCTCGGTCCCGTATGGCGACGTTGTCAAGGCCATGGCCGACATCAAGGGCGCCGGCATTGAGCGGCTCGGCATGGTAACGGAACCGTCGCAGAAATAATGACCGCGAGGCCGGACACAGGCACCGGTTTGGGTGTCAGTTTTATTTTTTCCACCGTCATTCACCTGGCGGTTTTTTTGTTGGTGATCTGGTGGGGCCGCCTTGCCCCTGAAAACATGCGCCTGCAGGAGACCTACTATGTTGATGTGGTCAACCTGCCGGCTGCCGACCCCCGGGCCGGCAGCCCCACCCAAAAGGGGGACGACCTGGAGCAGGCGGCACCGACGCCTCCCCCCAGTGTCCCTGTCCCGGAAAATCCAATGAGCCTGCCTGTGCCGCCAAAACCGGACGCACGGGCCAAAACAACACGTACAAGTAAAGAGAACGAGGCCACATCCGATTCCACGTCCTTTGCCGAACGGATGGCCAAGCTGGAACGCAAGGCCGAGGCTCGGCATGCGGAAGAGGCATTGGCCGGACTGCAAAAAAAGGTGAAGTCATCCGGCAGCGGCAGATCGGGCATGCCCACCGGAAGCGGGACACAAGGCGGCAGCGACTACACCGCCTATATCCAGTCACGTCTGAAGGACGCGTTTAGAGAGACCATCAGCTATTCCAGCAAAAACCCGGAGGTGATGGTACGGATCTTCATCGACACCGACGGCAGGATTGTCCGCCGCAAGACCGAACGGAGCAGCGGCGACCCGACCTTCGAGATCGCGGTGCAACGGGCCATCGACCTGGCCAGCGAGAAATTTCCGCCGCCGCCAAACCATAAGGTATTTGAGGGGGTATTCATCTTCAGGCCCCAGGGGATTTCCCAAAACAAACCATGACGGAAGCGAGTATATGAATTCAATGGGAACTATGTTACTCCTGCCGCTGATCCTGGTTGCCTTTTCCTGCCCACTTCACGCCCAGACCGGAGCTATCGAGGTCACCGCTCCGGGCAACCGCCAGCTTAAACTGGCCGTTGAGACGCCCCGCAGTCAGGATTCCGTACCCAACGCCGACGCGGCCAGGGAGTTGGGCGATGTGATCGCCTTTGACATGAACATGTCCGGCAACGTCGCAGCCGATGCCAAGGGGCAATCACCGTTCGCCGGTCTCATCGCCTTTGCCGAACCGGACTATGCATCGTGGCTCGCCGGCGGATATGACCTGCTGGTGCGCAGCGAGTTCAGCATCAAGGGAGATGACCTGACCGTCGAGTTTCGTCTCTACGATGTGCTCAATCGCAAGCTGATCACCGCCAAACGGTACCTGGGGAAGGCAAAGGACCTGCGCCGCTTCGCCCACTCGTTTTCCGACGAGATCCTGCTGGCACTCACCGGTGAACGGGGTTGCTTTACCACCCACATCGCCTTTGTCTCCACCCAATCGGGCAATAAAGAGATCTTCATGATGGACTGGGATGGCCACAACCCTCTGCAACTGACCAGAAACGGTTCCATCAACCTGAATCCCGATATCTCGCCCGATGGGAGCGAGATTATCTTCACCTCCTACAAACAGGGCAATCCCGACCTCTATAAGCGGGCCTTGTCCCATTCCGTCGAGGTGCCGATCTCCCGCCACAAGGGGCTCAACATAACGGGTGCCTGGTCTCCCGACGGCTCCCGGATCGCCCTGGCGCTCTCCAAGGACGGCGATGCGGAGATCTATACCATCTCCAAGGACGGCAGCCACCTGCAACGTCTGACCGTTTTTCCATCCATCGAGGTTTCGCCGGCCTGGTCCCCCGATGGCGGCCGGATCGCCTTTGTCTCCGACCGATTGGGCAAACCCCAGATCTTCGTGATGGATGCCAACGGCTACAATGTGCGCCGCCTGACCACTGACGGCAACTACAATGTCAATCCCCGCTGGTCGCCCAAGGGGGACAAAATAGCCTACGCCCGCATGCAGGGCGGGGCGTTTCAGATCCACACCATCAATAGCGACGGCAGCGACGATACGCAACTGACCAGTGTGGGGAGCAGTGAGAACCCGGCCTGGTCCCTCGACGGCCGTTTTATCGCCTTCAGTTCCAAACGGGGCGGGGTTGAGTCGATCTATGTCATGCGGGCCGACGGCAGCGGCCAAACCAGGGTCAGCCAAAACAAGGGCCACGGCACTCAGCCGGCGTGGTCGCCGCGCTGACGGAGGTGTCATCGGCACTTACCTGGGACTAAAATAAAATATTAGCAATTGCAAAATATCCGTTGGTATGTATAATTTATTCGCATCCGATATCAAGCAGCAGGCCACATAAACTTTTACAAAGGAGATTACGATGAAACAAGGGACAATAGCACTGTTGGCAGCGCTCAGCATGGCGGCTCTGGTAGCCGGCGGCTGTGCAAACAAGGAAGTTGTCAAGACAGAGGAACCGGTAAAGGCCGCGACCGTCGCGCCGGAGCCACCGAAGGTCGTACCCCCTCCGGTGGTGGAACCCAAGGTTGAACCCAAACCGGTAGAGGCGCCGGTAGCTGCGCCTGTGGCACTGCCATCATTCGAAGCCGTCTATTTTGATTTTGACAAATCCGACCTGCGCCAGGACGCACGCGACG
>JAATGX010000012.1 GCA_015688915.1 Desulfuromonadales bacterium | reverse complement strand
GGGACACAACTACCTGCGCAGCACCCCGAACAATGCGTTTTCCGCCCGCATCACCGTAAACCCCTCCTGGGAAATGAGAAATACGGAATCCGATCTCGAAAACAGCCTCAAGCCACTCCTCTCCGTCGGCGGAAGTTTTTACCGCAACACCATGAATATGACCAACGCCGAATTCAGCAGCACCTCCCAAAGCCTCGGATACCTGAAAAGCAATACGGGGTGGTATCTCCTCAATCACAGATTCGTCGCCACCCAGGGCGAGAATATCGATTTCAGCATGTTCGGCGTGGATTCGGCACTCAAATGGCGTGGACTTTTCCTGACCGGCGAATACATGTGGGGCCAGGCCGAGACGTCACAATCAAATTTCAAACAGCGCGCCATGGGATTCTATGCCCAGGCCGGATACATGATAATCCCCGGAACCCTCGAATTGGCCTATCGCTACGCCTATCTCGACCCGAACTTGGATGCCGTCAACGACCACTGGATCGAGAACGCTGTAGGGGTATCATGGTACATCAGGCAGCACTATATGAAGCTCCAGGCCGACTACACCTCCATCCACAAACAGCAGGCGGTGGCGTACTCCAATCCAGACAGCGGCGTGCATCCCACGGACGACAATCAGGCCCGGATACAGTTGCAGTTGATGTTCTGACGATGCGGGGGGTGGCAAAGGCCCATTGCAAGCGCCCCTCATGCGATGGGGGCACCCTCCCCTTTTTCAGGCGTCGACACCGTGATTGCCGGCGCCATCGAACAGATATTTTACCGGGCAATGACCGTGTCGCCCCCCTCCAGATGGGGAGCGAGAAAAGGTCCATCCACGCTAAGTCGGCGCTTCCGGCCGCTGTTCCGGCCAGAAGCGCCGACTACCATCTATATCATCTCAATTGCAAGGAGTCTCACATGAAACGCATCATCGCACTTGTTCTGGCTGTCATTGCCGTCTCCGCCCCCGCCATGGCCGCTCCGGCGGAAAAAATCGGCATCGTCGATCTGCAAAGGGCCGTCAGCGCATCCAAGGAAGGCATGGCCGCCCGCAACGACATCATGGTGAAGACCGAGCAACTAAACAACAAGCTCAAGGCCATCCAGGCCGATTTCGTCCAACTCAAGGCGGAACTGGAAAAGGATGGAGCAGCCATGAAGGCCGAGGTGCGGGCCGAGAAGGAGCGTCAGCTCGTGCAGAAGGGGCGCGACTTTCAAAAACGTCAGCGGGACGCCCAGGAAGAGATCAAGCAACTGGAAGACGATTCTTTGCAGAAACTGGTCAACAAGATGGCCGGGCTGATGGGCAGGATCGGCGACGAAGGCGGGTATGCGGTCATCCTCGAACAGGGCGCCGGGGTGCGTTATTTCAACAAGGCCGTGGACATAACGCCGCTGTTGGTGCAGAAGGCGGACCAGCTTTACGGTAAATAGCCATGCCGGATTATGCGGCATCTGCACATAATCCGGTCAGTCGTTCTATAAAATACACTGCGACAAAATACTCATCACGCTCTTTTATAAGCAATTTCAGCATGTTGCGCGGAAAAGAATACTTGGCATGCGTTATGTATCAAAATACATAACCATGCACGACGACCGTGCCATGGGGCTCATTGGAGAGGCTGTAGTGCCCGTGTGCATGCCGATATGCCGGCCATGCGTACAACTACTACGAAGAGTGGAGATGAGCCATGGAGAAAGAGAGCAGAATCACTGATGAAACCGTAGTGCACGTCATGGACCTGCCGTATTCCATCAAGGTGTTCAGACGCATCAACGGCAGGCACTTTGCCGTGACCCGTTTCAGCGAGTACGACGCCATCATTACCGATGGCGCATCCGCCGAGGCGGTGGTGGAACAGCACGCGCACCGCCTGTCGCTGGCGCTTTCGGCCCAATGCCGCAGGGGCACGTTCGCCGCGGCCGACAAACCTTCCGTCACCGATACGGTCATGGGACGGTCCGGGAGGCCACGCCAGGGAAAACAGTACCGCAGCGCGTTACGAGACCAGGCGACGACGCCATTAGAAACCGCCACCGAGCGCAAACGGCGCGCCCTGGGCACAACCATGAGAAAGGGACTATGAACATGAGACAGGTAGCAATATACGGCAAGGGCGGCATCGGCAAGTCGACCACCACGCAGAACACGGTGGCCGGCCTCGCCTCCATCGGCAAGAAGGTCATGATCGTCGGCTGCGACCCCAAGGCCGACTCCACCCGCCTGATCCTGCATGCCAAGGCGCAGAATACGGTCATGGACCTGGTGCGGGAAAAGGGCACGGTCGAGGATCTGGAACTGGACGAGGTGATGAAGGTCGGATACGGCAACGTGAAATGTGTCGAGTCGGGTGGTCCGGAACCGGGTGTCGGCTGCGCCGGTCGCGGCGTCATCACGGCCATCAATTTTCTGGAAGCGGAGGGCGCCTATACCCCGGACCTGGACTTCGTCTTCTACGACGTCCTCGGCGACGTTGTCTGCGGCGGGTTCGCCATGCCGATCCGCGAGGGTAAGGCCGAAGAGATCTACATCGTCTGTTCCGGTGAGATGATGGCCATGTACGCCGCCAACAACATCGCCAAGGGTATTCTCAAATATGCCGCCACCGGCAAGGTCCGCTTGGGCGGACTGATCTGCAACTCCCGCAAGACCGACCGGGAAGATGAACTGATCATGGCCCTGGCCGCCAAGCTGGGCACCCAGATGATCCACTTCGTGCCCAGGGACAACCAGGTCCAGCGGGCCGAACTGCGCCGCATGACGGTCATCGAGTACTCCCCCGAGCATCCCCAGGCCCAGGAATACCGCACCCTGGCCCAGAAGATCCAGGACAACAAGATGCTGGTCATTCCGACCCCGCTGGAGATGGAGGAGCTGGAAGACCTGCTGATGGAATTCGGCATCATGGAAGCCGAGGACGAGGCCATTGTGGGCGTTGCCGAGGCGGCATAGATCGATCACGGACAGAGGAGAAACCATCCATGTGTACGGGAAACAGGAGTGAAGAAGCCGTGGCGTCGCGTTGCAAGGGATCATGCGCCGGTCCCGGCCCCCAAAAGGTGCCCGATGCCGCACCGGAAGAACAGTTCCAGAAATGCCATGGCGTCATGGAACAGCCGGGTGACGGCATCGCGGATGCGCCCGGACCGGCGGCCGCGCCGGAGAATTGACAGGGCGGGCACGCGGGATGCGGGCCCGGAAAACTGAACGGAAAGGAGTTGCCCATGATGGTCGCCTTCACCACATCCACCGGTACGGAAATAGATCTGAATTTCCGCAAGACGGACAGTTTTACGATCTGGGACATCAATCCCCACGAGGCCTATTATGTCACGACCATCACCGTCAAAGGGAATGCAGGCAGTGAAGACGACAAGATCGCCCTGCGCGCCGACGCCCTTGGTGAGTGCGCCATTGTCTGCGCCCGCGAGATCAACGGACCGGCCGCGGCCAAGCTGATCTCGCGGAACATCCACCCCATGAAGACCGGTGTGAACACTCCGGTGGAGGAAATTATCGGCAGGTTGCAGCAGGTGCTGCGGAAGACTCCCGCGCCCTGGATGCTCAAGGCGCGACCCGGGGAAGGTCATGGGGAGAACCGCCGGAATGGCCGCGCATGCTGACGGTTCGACACTTAGGTGGTTGACTCTCCGACGATATCGTCATATAGTTGTCGACGCATCAATTTTCAAACATTTAATTGGGTTTATCGGCGCCCATGGCGCACGTCAAAAAGGGAGGTTTCATATGAAGAAGTTGGGTTTACTGTTGGGATTGGCATTGTTTGTGGCTTCAGCCGGTAGCGCATCGGCGAAAAGCCTGGAAGACGTGCTGAAAGAAAAAGGGGTCATCACTGAAGAGGATTACAAAGAGGTTCAGAAGAGCACTCCGGTCAAGTATAAGCCGGGCGAAGGGTTCAACTTCACCTCGGCCTACGGCAAGTTCAGCGCCTCAATCGGCGGTTCCTACCAGGTCCGCTACACCTTTTTCGACGGGGATGACGTCAACAAGCCGGCCACTGACCCGGACTCCAGCAAGTTAGAACTGCGCCGCATCAAGCTGCTGCTCAACGGGTACGCCTATTCCCCGGACCTGACCTACAAGATGAACATCAACTTCGCCAACATCAATGGCGGCACCACCAGCAACGGCGGACTCCTGGAAGAGACCTGGCTCAACTACCGGTTGATTGACGAGGTCCAGTTCCGCTTCGGTCAGGACAAGGTCCAGTTCGGCCGACAGTGGATCACCGCTTCCACGGCCCAGCAGTTCGTGGACAACTCCACCGTAACCTCCGCCTTTGTGCCGGGGTACGACACCGGCGCCATGATCCACGGCAAGATCGCCGGCGGGCTCTTCAACTACAATATCGCCGGCTACGGCGGGGTGGGCCAGAACACGTGGCGCGGTAAAACCGACAACGCCTTTGCCGCCCGGCTCACCGTCAACCCCTTGGGTGACGTGAAATATTCTGAATCCGATGTTGAATACAGCCAGAAACCGCTCGTGTCTGTCGGCGCCAACTATTTCCGGGACACCCTCAGCAGCACCGCCGCCGTCGCCGCCAACCCTGTCACCGTCACCCCTGCCACCCCTGTCACGGTGGAATCCAACCAGCTCAACTTCCTGAAAGGTGCCGGTGGCTGGTATGGGATCGGCAAGGGAACGACCAAATTCAACTCCAGCGAAAAGATCGACTTCAACACCTTCGGCGCGGATGCGGTCTTCAAATGGCGCGGCTTCTCGGCAACTGGCGAGTATTTCTTAGCCCAGGCCGACGGCCAGACATCGAACAAGGTCATGCGCGCCCAAGGGTTCTACGCCCAGGCCGGCTACTTCATCATCCCGAAAACCTTTGAACTGGCCTACCGCTACTCCTACCTGGACCCGGACCGGGATGCGACCAGGAATCTCTGGACCGAGAACACCGTTGGCGCATCCTGGTATGTCTACGGCAACCACAACCTGAAAGTCCAGGCCGACTACACCAACGTCCACAAGCAGGCCAACCTCATAGCCACGACCGCTGGCACGCAGCCGACCGACGACAACCAGGTCCGCTTCCAGGTGCAGTTGGTGTTCTAACGCTTTCCCTTCCCTGTTCCGCCCGGCATGAAGCGATGCCGGGCGGCCCCGCAAGGCTTCAAAGGCTCGCTCCCAGTGAGCCTCCTTCATGTAATAGGGGGGAGCAATCCCCCCGCTTTTTTCCTGCCGGACACATGCTACGTGGAATAGTTACGGAAACCCAGAGGGAGATACATGCCATGATTTCATTCAGCCCGTCCCCCATCGACCCCACGAAGGCGTACGAACTACTCCAGGCGTCGGACAAGGACAAGACCCGCATCGGTGCCATCCTGGTGCACTATGCGGTGGTCAAGAAGCAGGTGGCCGAAGGCCGGGCCACCACCTTGATCGAGTACACGGCCAACGGCGACGTCGAGGAAAACCTCGAAGCGATCGCGGCCGCCATGAAGGGCAGTTGGAAGCTTGAAAGCGTGCTGCTCGCGCGAAGGAGCGGCGTGGTGGGGATGGGAGAGATCATCTCCCTGGTGGGTGTCTCGTCCCCCAACAGCGCGGATGCCTTTGCCGCCTGCCAGTTTGCCCTGGAACACCTGAAAAAAATGCCGACCATCGCCAAGAGAGAGATCTACGGATAAACCCGGAAAAACCCATCACCCCTACCCCACCTCTCCGTAGAGAACGGCATCACCATTT
>JAATGX010000295.1 GCA_015688915.1 Desulfuromonadales bacterium | reverse complement strand
GCAAGGGGATCTACGATGTCCGCGTCTTCAGTCGCGTGCTGTCAGGCAGGTTTCCCGAAGAGTGGGTGCTGAGCCACGACCTGATCGAAGGGGCCCATGTCCGGGTGGGACTGGCCAGCGATATCGAACTCTACGACGAGTTCCCCCAGGGGTACCAGAGTTACAGCAGCCGGGCCCATCGCTGGATTCGCGGTGACTGGCAGATCGCGGGGTGGATCTTTCCCCGTGTTCCGCAGGCATCGGGCGGCCGGGGCGCCAACCCGCTCACCCTGCTCAACCGCTGGAAGATCCTGGACAACCTGCGCCGCAGCCTGCTGCCCCCCGCCAGCCTGGGTCTGCTGGTCGCGTCCTGGCTCATGTTCCCGGAATTCGGCGGGATCGCCGCGCTGGTGGTCGGCATGCAACTCCTCTTCCACCCCCTGGCCCAGCCCTTCACCATGGCTACCACCCCCAAGGGGTTGAAGTACTTTTCCCCCGCCAAGCTGCTGCACGACCTGGTGCGGGCCATTGTGGACGCCGCGCTGCTGCCGCACCAGGCAGCGGTGACCCTGGATGCCGTGGCCCGGGTCTGGTACCGGCGCGTGATCTCCCACCGCGGGCTGCTGGAGTGGACGGCCCAGGCCACCCATTGGAGCGCCTCCCGCCGGCAGCCGCTCTTCATCGCCGGACTGGCCCTGGGGAGTATCTTCAGTTGCATCGCGGGGTGGGCGGTCTGGCACGTCATGCCGGCCAGCCTGCCGCTTGCCACCCCCTGGCTCGGCCTGTGGTTTCTCTCCCCGCTGATCGGCTGGATTCTGAACCTGCGGCCTGTCGAGCGGCCGGCGCAGCCGCTGTCCGAATCGGACCGCCGTTTCCTCAGGCAGGTCGCCCGGCGGACCTGGCGCTATTTCTCGGCATTTGTCAACGCGGACACATCCTGGTTGCCGCCGGACAACTACCAGGTCGCCTATCAGAACCGCCTGGCCATGCGAACCAGCCCGACCAACATCGGCCTCTGGATGACCAGCGTCCTGGGGGCCCATGATTCCGGCTACCTGACCATCAACCATGCCGTGGAAAAGCTGACCGCCACCATGGCCTCCATCGACCGGCTGGAGCGCCATGAAGGGCACCTTCTGAACTGGTACGAGATCCAGTCCCTGGGGCCGCTCGAACCCCGCTACGTCTCCACCGTGGACAGCGGCAACCTGCTGTGCGCCCTGTGGGCCCTGGAGCAGGGGCTTGACGAGCTGGCGCACGCCCCGCTCCTGGACGGCACGGCCTTTGCCGGCCTGGCCGACACCGGGGAGATCCTGAAACGGGATGCGGCGTTTGCAGGCGGTACCAGCCGTAATCGCCAAATGCTCGACCGCCTCCTGGTCGAGTGGCATGCCCCGCCGTCCGGCATTCACGACCTCATCCGCCTGCAACGGCGGATGCAGGCGGAGGTCGACTCCGTATGCGCCGCCGCGGAGACCTCGCCCTGGGCCGCCGAGCTTGCACAACAGGTCGCGGCTCAGGTTCTGAACAGCGAACGCTATCTCGCCTGGATCGAAATCCTGGCGGAAAAGAGCGGGGAGGAGCTTGCCCCGTTGGGGCCTGAGGCCCTGCTCGCCATCAGCCAAGACCTTGCGCGGGCGCCTTCGCTCCTTGCCCTCGCCCAGGGCCGCATCGACTCGATCCCGATCCTTCAGGCCATCCGCGAGGACGCCCTGCCGGCCGGCTCCCTGCTCGGCCCGTGGCTCGACCGGGTCATTGCGGCCTTTGCCACGAGCCAATGGCTGGCCGGCGAAACCCTGGGGATGATTGAACGGTTGGCCGCCAGCGTCAGTGAGCTGTCGGCCGGGATGAACATGCGCTTCCTCTATGACCCCAAACGGAAGCTGTTCGCCATTGGTTACAATGTCTCCACAAGCAGCCTGGACGGTTCCAGTTACGACCTCCTGGCAAGCGAGGCGCGGCTCGGCAGTTTCGTCGCCATTGCCCGTGGGGACGTCCCCCTGGAACATTGGTTCTCCATGAGCCGCCCCTATGGAGCCATCGGCCGGCAGCGGGTGCTGCTCAGTTGGACCGGAACCATGTTCGAATACCTGATGCCGCTCCTGTTCCAGCGTTCCTACGGCGCCTCGCTCCTGGACAAGGCGGCCGGGGAGGCGGTGGCGATCCAGATCGCCTACGGCCGGACGCATCGTGTGCCGTGGGGCATTTCCGAGTCCGCCTTTGCCGATCTGGACCTGGACAAAAACTACCAGTACAAGGCGTTCGGCGTTCCGGCGCTCGGCCTGAAGCGCGGCCTGGAGGAAAAGCTGGTCATCGCCCCCTATGCCACCCTGCTGGCGCTGAACGTGGCGCCGAAAGAGACCGTGCGGAACCTGAAACAACTGGCGGCCCTAGGGTTGCTCGGTGATTACGGGTATTACGAAGCCATGGATTTCAGCCGGCAACCGCAGCGCGAAGGAAGAGGTTCGACGAACCCCGGAACTGCTCCGCAGCGGGAACGCCCCACCGGCACCTCTTTCCGGAAGCTTTCCACAAACGAGCCCGCTGTTGGCGCCTCTATTTCCCACAACCTGTCGTCCATACACCATTCACTTTCACTCCTTCCCCACATCCGGCAAACTCCCCGGCGCGGGGTGATTGTCGGGGCGTACATGGCCCATCACCAGGGCATGGCGTTTCTGGCGTTGACCAACTTTCTTCATGGCAACCCGTTCCAGCGCCGTTTTCATGACGACCCACGGGTGCGGGCCTTTGAGGCCCTTCTCCAGGAGCGTATCCCGACCCTGCCCCCCTTGCAGTTGGTCTCGACGCGGCCGCGCGAGCCGGCACTTTTGGGCAGGAGCCCGGTGGCGCCGGCGGGAAGCATCGTTACCACCCCCCATACCGCCATGCCCCGGAGTCTCCTGCTCAGCAACGGCCGCTACGGTTTGATGGTCACCAACAGCGGCGGCGGCTACAGCCAATGGGGGGGGCAGGAGCTCACCCGCTGGCGGTCCGACCCGACCCGCGACAGCCAGGGAACCTTCTGCTACGTCCACGAGGCCGACCAGGACCGTGTCTGGTCCAGTACCTGGCATCCGGTCGGCGGGGAGGTGAAAGGGTATTCCGTGGACCTTGCCCTTGACCGGGCCGTATTCCGCCGCGTGGATAACGGAATCCACACGGAAACGGAGATCATCGTCTCTCCCGAAGACGATGTGGAGGTGCGGAGGATTACCCTGGTCAATCGCTCCGCCCGCACCCGCAGCCTCAACCTCACCAGCTACGTGGAGCTCTCCATGGCGCCCCACAACGCGGACCGCCAGCACCCGGCCTTCAACAAGCTGTTCATCCAGACCGAGGCGCTCCCGGAGCAGCGGGCGCTCCTTGCCCACCGGCGGCCGCGCAGCGCGAACGAAGCGCCCCTTTACGTGGCCCATCGCCTGACGCTTGACCACTCGGACGATGAAAACTCCAACGACTCCCCTTTCCAGTTCGAAACGGACCGCGGCCGCTTCATAGGCCGTGGCCGGACCCTGGCCAATCCCATGGGTGCCGTGCAGGATCTGGGCAACAGCCAGGGCTTCGTCCTTGACCCGATGCTCGGCCTGAGGCAGACCATCACCCTGGCGCCGGGGCGGCGCGCCCGGCTTTCCCTGGTGATCGCCGCCGGGGGGGCGCGCGAGCAGGTGCTGCTGTTGATGGACAAGTACAGCGATCCCCATGCGACCGAACGGGCCATGGATTTCGCCTGGGGCTCGGCCCAGCAGCAGTTGCAGATGTTGCACATCCAGCCCGACGAAGCGCGCCGTTTCCAGCAACTGGCAAGCCACCTGCTGTTTCCCGACCAATTCCTGCGCGCCGCCGGCGCGCGCATCGCGGAGAATCGCAAAGGCCAGGCCGGGTTGTGGCCCTACAGCATCTCGGGCGACCTGCCCATAGCCCTGGTCACCATTGGCGAGGTGCGGGATATCAGCCTGGTCCGCCAGATGCTCCAGGCCTATGGCTATTGGCGGCTGCACGGGTTATCCAGCGACCTGGTGATCCTCAACGAAGAGGCGGGCAGTTATGAACAACCGCTCCAGGAGCGCCTGGAACGCCTGATCCAGACCCATTCGCTCTTTAACGGGATCAACCAGCCGGGCGGGATCTTCCTGAAGAAAACGACGCAGATCCCGGAGGAGGACGTGAAGCTCCTCAAGGCCGTGGCCAGCGTCGTGCTGGTGGCGGCACGCGGCACCCTGCCCCAGCAACTGGGGGTGCCGGTGGAGGCGCCTGAACGGCCGGAAACAGTGGCCCGGAAACGCGCGCCCCGGGAGGCCTCGGCCCCCCTCCCCTTCATGGAGTTGAACTACTTCAACAGCCTGGGCGGGTTTACCCCGGACGGCCGTGAATACGCGATCTATCTCGGCCCGAACACCAATACCCCCGCACCCTGGGTGAACGTCATGGCCAATCCGACCTTCGGCACCCTGGTCAGCGAAACCGGGTCAGGCTTCACCTGGTACGGCAACAGCCAGCGCAACCGTCTCAGCGGCTGGTCCAACGACCCGGTGCTGGACCCGGCGTCGGAGGCGCTGTACATCCGCGACGAGGAGAGCGGCGTCTTCTGGTCGCCCACCGCGGCGCCGATCCGGGAGGAGCCCGCGTACCGGGCCCGGCACGGGGCGGGTTATACGGTCTTCGAGCATAACAGCAACGGGATCGAGCAGGAGCTGACCGTCTTCGTGCCGGTGGACGGGAACGGGGGTGAGCCGGTCAAACTGCAGCGCCTGGCGCTGACCAATGCCTCTTCCCGGAGGCGCAGGCTCTCGGTCACCTGGTATGTGGAATTGACCCTGGGCGAGAACCGGGAAACCTCCCGGATGCATGTGGTGACCTCCTGGGACGACGAAGCCCAGGCCCTGCTGGCGCACAACCGCTATCACCCCGAGTACGGGGAACGGGTCACGTTCGTGGCCATGGTCCCCCCGGTCGACTCATACGGCGGCGACCGCACCGCCTTTATCGGCCGCAACCGTTCCCTGGCCAACCCGGCAGCCATGGAGTTGACCCGGCTGTCCCAACGTACCGGAGCAGGTCTGGACCCGTGCGGGGTGGTCCGGGTTACCCTGGAACTGGCGCCCAACGAGCTGCGCAGCATCACCTGCATGCTGGGCCAGGCCGGGTCCGCAGCAGAGGCGCGGAAGCTGGTGCAGGGTTACCGGGTGAATCGGGCGTTCGAGGATGCGTTCGACCGGACCAGGGCCTGGTGGGACGCGCTCCTGGGGACGATCGAAGTGCACACCCCGGAACTGGCCGCCGACCTCCTGATCAACCGCTGGCTTCAGTACCAGTCCCTGAGCTGCCGCGTCTGGGGGCGTTCCGCCTTTTACCAGTCGGGCGGCGCCTTCGGGTTTCGCGACCAGTTGCAGGATGTCATGGCGTTTCTCTACGCCAGGCCCGAGCTTGCCCGCGACCAGATCCTGCTGGCCGCCGGCCGGCAGTTCAAGGAGGGGGATGTGCAGCATTGGTGGCACCCGCCAAGCGGCGCAGGGATCCGTTCGCGGATCTCCGACGACCTGCTCTGGCTCCCCCATGTGGTCGCCCACTACGTCCGGGCCACCGGCGACGTGGACATCCTTTTGGAGGAGACACCGTTCCTCAACGCCCCCCTGCTGGCGGATGACCAGCACGAAGTATTCTCCACGCCGGAGGTCACGTTTGAACGGGCCACGCTCTTTGAGCACTGCCGGGCTGCGGTCAGCCGCGGCCTGACCATCGGTCCCCACGGCCTCCCCCTGATCGGCACAGGCGACTGGAACGATGGGATGAATCTGGTGGGCGCCGGCGGGAAAGGGGAGAGCGTATGGCTCGCCTGGTTCCTGTGCGAGCTGTTGCAGGGGATGGCCGAACTGTCGGACCTCCTGCACCAGCCGGAGCTGAGCCGGGCCTACCAGGCGGACCGGTATGCCCTGATCCAGCGGGTCGAACTGGCCGGCTGGGACGGGGAATGGTATCTGCGGGGGACCTTCGACGATGGCTCACCGCTCGGTTCCAGCCACAACCGGGAGGCGCGGATCGATTCCCTGCCCCAGTCATGGGCCTGGCTTTCCGGCGCCGCTGATCCGGAACGGGCGGATCAGGCCCTGGAGTCGGCCTGGCGCCATCTCGTCCAGCGGGAAGAAGGCCTGGTGCTGCTCTTCGAGCCCCCCTTCGACACATCCGAGCCATCACCCGGATACATCAAGGGGTATCCCCCGGGGGTGCGGGAGAATGGCGGCCAGTACACCCACGCAGCCATCTGGATGGCCATGGCGTTTGCCCGCAAGGGGGATGGGGAGCGGGCGGTGCAGCTCCTGCGCATGCTCAACCCGATCGAGCACGCCCGAGACGCGGAAGCGGTCTGGCACTACGGGGTCGAACCCTACGTGGTGGCTGCCGACGTGTACCGGTTGCCCGGCCGGGTCGGACAGGGGGGGTGGTCCTGGTATACCGGTTCAGCGGCGTGGATGTACCGGGCATGGATTGAAGATGTACTGGGCCTGCAGATGCGGAACGGGTGGATGCAGGTGAACCCGGTCATCCCCGCAACGTGGCCCGGCTTCAGCCTCACCTATCGGCACGGTGACACGGTCTATGCGATCCAGGTCGAGAATCCGGACGGCCGTGAGCGCGGTGTGGCCTGGGTGGAGATGGACGGTCAGCGTGTGGCCGGCGGCGTGATCCTCCTGGAGCAAAGCCTGGTGAAGCATCAGGTCCGCGTCCGGATGGGGGAGCCGGGGCGGTAACGCCGATCCCGATGCCGCCCGCCATATATGGCGGTTATGTCAGGCATGACGGATTTCGTTGACGGCTTTCCGCTTCCCCCTCACCCCTGCTCCATTGATTTGGCAATTACAATCAAATGGTTACGCTCACGTCTCCTGCGGGAGTTTCCCGGCTTGCTTATTGCTGTCTCCCTCCTTGTCGTGCCGTGGTTGCTGTCGGTAACGAGTATTCAAGGGCGGGAGATTGTTCGGAACAGAGGCAAAGCGCTTGCAAGCGCTCAAGAGAAACACACAAGGAGACAGACCATGAATCAGAAGACGTATCCAGGTGCAGTCCCGTCATCGGTTGTTGTCATGATGGCGGCGTTCGTGGCCATTTTTTTCCTCGCAATTGCAAACCCTGCTTTTGCAGCCTCGGCCAAAAAGAAAACGCCGGCGGTTGAACGGACCTCTGCGGCCGAACATACCGAGGCCCGCATCAAACAGCTTCAAGACGCGCTGAAGATTACCGCGGACCAGCAGGTGTTGTGGAATAACCTTACCCAGGTCATGCGGGAAAATGCGAAAGAGATGGATGATCTCACCAGGGAGATCGCCGAAAACGCCAAGCCCCTGAACGCCGTGGAACAATTGAAAATCCACAGCCAAATCACCGAAACCCAATCGGATCAGCTCGTCAAGTTCATACCGCCTTTCGAGGCGCTCTACGCCAGCATGTCGGATGACCAGAAGAAGAGTACGGATACACTGTTCCGGACCGGGAAACATGGAAAACACAAGATCAAATAACAGGTGCTTTCACACAATGAACAGATTGACGCCAAACAGGCGATTGGAATCGATCCAATAATGGAGCGACGCAATGAAAATATCCGGCACATGGTTTTTGGGATCCATAGCGGGCAAGATTATGATGGGGCTTGTGGTGGCCGCAATGGTCGGCGGCGCGGGCGTGGCGCCGGCCCTTGGCAGGGATAATCACAACCGTGTGGAAAGACATGACAACGGTCGTTATGCCCAGAGGGGACGTGGGTATGGCCATGATCCCGGCAGGCGCGAATATCGCCCCGGTTACCCCGGTTACTACAGGGAACGGGTGTATGCCCCGCCACGGGTGATCTATGAGCCGCCCGCACCGCCGGGTATCGGCATCTTTTTCCCGCCCATCATTATTCGCCCCTGACGGAATTGCTTCGCAGCGGCTGCACGAATACGCAACAAAGCAGGACTCCAGAAGGCATGGGGCCTTCGGAGGACACGTGTTTCACAACAACTGCAACACCACTACAAGGAGAACGAGCCATGAAAACACTCTCTTCGCTGTCCCTGCTGGCGGCGGCAGTAGCTCTGCTGACGTTCGGCGCACCGATGCCCGCTTTTTCGGAGATGAAGGATATGCCCATGAAGGAACATCAGGAAGCACATGGGCAGATGGCGGGAACAGGCACCATGGACACCATGGGCGACATGACGGGCATGTGCATCGCACATGCTGACAGGATCGGGTTTACCGATGCCCAGATGCTGAAAATAAGGCCTGTGCACAGCGAACTGCAAAAAAAGCAGGTCCGGTTCAAGGCTGATGTGACGATTGCGGAGATCGAACTCATGGAAGTCATGGAAGTGAAGGATTTCGACCTTGAGAAGGCCAACGCCGCGGTTAGAAAGATTGCCGGGATACTGATGGCGCATCATCTGGAACTGGTGAAATCCATAAAAGAAATACGGTCCATTGTGACTGACGAGCAGTTCAGGGAAATGAAGAAGATGATGTCCATGAAGCCTTGTGAGAAAAAACCGTAATCACTGAAAGGGGGACGAGCCATGAAAGCACTCTATTCTCTATCCATACTGGCGGCAGCGGCGGCTTTGCTGGCCTTTGGCGCGCCTGCCCGCGCGGAGAACATGGACAGCCGCATCGAAGTGTCCGCCAGGCAATCGTATGTGTTCAAAACCTACCTTCAGGCTGATGACATCAAAATCCAGTCCAAAGGCGGCGCCGTCACCCTGACCGGGGTCGTCTCCGAAAATTTCCATAAATCCCTGGCCCAGGAGACCGTGGTGGGCCTCCCCGGCGTCAGGAGTGTGGACAACCGGCTGGAAATCAAGGGCGCCGCTCCCACCGCCAACTCGGATGCGTGGCTCCGCGACAAGGTGAGGGTCGCGCTCCTGTTTCATCGCAGCGTGAACGCCACCACAACCGAGGTTGACGTCAAAGACGGCATCGTAACCCTGCGGGGCGAGGCTGCCAGCCAGGCGCAAAAGGAATTGACGACCGAATACGCCAGGGATGCCGAAGGGGTCAAGGATGTCAACAACGAGATGACCGTGCCCCAGTCACCGAAAACGGCACCCCGGACAATCGGCGAGAAGATCGACGACGCGTCCATCAGCGCCCAGGTAAATATGACGTTGCTGAACCATCGCTCGACGAGCGTCATCAACACCACGGTCAAGACGAAGCGCGGCGTGGTCACGGTGGGCGGCAAAGCCAGGAATGCGGCCGAAAAGGCCCTGGTCACCAAGCTCGTTGCCGATATAGACGGCGTGAAGCGTGTCAGGAACCGGATGACCATCGAGTAGCCGGCAGTCCGCAGCCAACGAGCCGGTCTGATCACTGCCGGGGCATGGTGATACAGGGGCATGAACTACTCCAATGGGCAGGATCGCAATGGGAACAGACCATAACAAGAGCCTGCCGACTGGGGCAACCGAACTGCGCCAGCATGCCGAAGAGCGGCTGGGGGCGAAAACAGCGAAACCCGGTGCACTTCTGACCGTGGAAGAGGCGCAGAGGCTCGTCCATGAACTTGAGGTGCACCGGATCGAGCTGGAGATGCAGAATGCAGAGCTCCGCCGGGCCAGGGACGAGCTGGAGGCGGCGTTGGAAAAGTACACCGACCTCTATGATTTTGCCCCGGCCGGCTTCGTCACCCTTGACCGCAACGGGGTCATCAGTGCCGTGAACCTTGCCGGCGCCTGCCTCCTGGGGGGTGTGCGCTCCCTGTTGATCGGCCGGCGCTTCGGGCTGTTCGTTGCCGCCGCGGATCGGCCCACCTTCACCGGCTTCCTCGATTCGGTCCTTGCCAGCCGGATCAGGGAATCGTGTGAGGTGACGCTCCTGAACAAGGGACATCAACCGGTCATCGTGCAGATCGAAGGCATGGCCACGGCTTCGGAGCAGGAGTTCCGCCTCGCCCTGATCGACATTACCGCGCGCAAGCGCCTGGAGGCGCACCTTCTGCAAACGCGGAAGATGGAGACGGTCAGTCTCCTGGCCGGGGGGATCGCCCACGATTTCAATAACATCCTCAATGTGATCGTGGGGTATGGGGCGATTTCCAAAATGAATCTGAAAGAGGGCGACCCCCTTCAGGACAACCTGGACCAGATCATAGCAATGGCGGACAAGGGGGCTGATTTGACCGGCCGTCTGCTCAACGTCAGCCGTCAGCAGCCCATCGAACTGCTGCCGGTGGATGTCAACGAGCTCATCCGTCACGTGGAGACGTTCCTGGGACGGGTCATCGGCGAGGATATCCGGTTCGCAACAGCCTGCACCACGGAAACCCTGACGGTGGCCGCCGACAGGGGACTGCTGGAGGAGGTGGTGATCAACCTTGCCACCAATGCCCGCCATGCCATGCCAGACGGCGGCAGATTGTCGATATTCACGGAAGCCTTTGCCATGGACCCGGAATTCATCAGGCTCCACGGTTTCGGCACATCCGGGAACTACGCCCGTATTTCGGTAACCGATACCGGCACCGGCATGGACCGGGAAACGGCCCTGAAAATATTCGACCCGTTCTTTACCACCAGAAATCTCGGGAAGGGCGTGGGGCTCGGCCTTTCGATCGTGTACGGCATCATCAGTCAGCACAATGGCCATATCGATGTCCGCAGCGAACCCGCCAAGGGGACCACGTTCAGGATATACCTGCCGTTGACCGATACCGCCCACACCCCGGAAGCAAGGGTTTCCCCGCACCCTTCTTCGGAAGGGGGGACGGAAACGATCCTGCTGGCCGAGGATGACGAGGCGGTGCGTAGTATCGCCGCGAAGATACTGTCAAGCTTCGGCTACCAGGTAATCACGGCGAAAGACGGAGCGGATGCGGTGGTAAAATTCATGGCGCACCGGGATGCGGTCCGGCTCCTGCTCTTCGACGTTCTCATGCCGAACATGAACGGCAAGGATGCCTGTGACGAGATCAGACGGGTCTGCCCCGAGGTGCGGGTCCTTTTCATGAGCGGTTACACCGCCGATATCCTGGGTGAAAAGGCCCTTGAGATGGGAACGGACATCATCATGAAACCCTTTTCGCCCCTGGACTTGAAGATAAAGGTCAGGGAGATGCTCGATGGCACCTGCATAGAGATCGAGGGGCGGAAGCACGCCTTGAAGTCTCTGTACGCCAGGGGCAAACAATGAAAACGACAAAGGGTCCGCCGGCCGGAGCAGACGACTTGCGCCGCCGCGCGGAGAAGCAGTTGAAAGCGAAAGCGCCCGAAGCGGACTTTCCCCGGACCGGCGACGAGACGCAGCGGCTCCTCCACGAACTGCAGATCCACCAGATCGAGCTGGAGATGCAGAACGTGGAACTGCGCCGGGCCAGGGACGAGCTGGAGTCGGCCAACGTCGAGCTGGACGCGTTCAACTACAGCGTCTCCCACGACCTGCGCAAACCCCTGACGGTGATCAACGCCACCAGCCAGTTGATCAGCGAACTGTGCGGTGATAAACTCGACCTGCAATGCAGGCGATACGTCCAGGATGTCTATGAAGCCACGTTGCGCATGAATCGGCTCATCAACACCCTGCTCGACTTTTCCCGGGTCACACGCGCTGCAATGCGCCGGGTCAAGGTCGGGCTGAGCGGCATGGCTGAGGAAATTGCCCTGGAACTGAACGTCGCGGAACCGGCGCGACGGGTCGCGTTCCGGATCGCCAAAGGGGTGGCGGTCGACGGCGATGAAGCCCTGCTGAGGGTGGTCCTGGACAATCTCATCGGCAACGCCTGGAAATTTACCGGAAACCGGGAGGGGACGGTCATCGAATTCGGCGTGGCCGCGGTCGAGGGAACGCACGCCTGTTTTGTCCGGGACAACGGACCGGGCTTCGACATGGCGCATGCGGGAACGCTGTTCACTCCCTTCCAACGGCTCCCGGGAACGGAGGTCGAGGGGAACGGCATCGGCCTCGCCACAGTGGAAAAGATCGTCAGGCGCCACGGCGGGCGGGTCTGGGCCAAGAGCAGGCCGGGCGAGGGAGCCACGTTCTACTTCACCCTGGAGTAAATCGACACAACACCTACAGCGGAAATTTCCGGTCCAACCATGATGCATTCGCAAAAAGTCTTTTCCCCCTCCCTTGACGGGAGGGGGTCAGGGGGTGGGTGAGGCTGCAACCATCTGAAATGTTGGCAACGTCCCCCCCACCCTGACCCTCCCCCGCAAGGGGGGAGGGGACTGTTTCCGAGAATTTGCGAGACCATCAACCATGAACAAACGGCAAACCACATATCAGATGATGGGCCGTCTCTTCGGCTTCCTGCAACGGGTGGCGCATGGCTTCATACGCAACCAGGTGCTGCTGCTGTCCGGCGCCGTCGCCTATTACACCTTGCTGTCAATCGTGCCCCTGTCGATCATCGCCTTGATCGTGCTGACGCAATTCATCGAAGAGAAGCAGTTGATTCTCACGTTGTCGACGTATCTGGAAATGGTCATCCCCGGCTATGCGGCAACGCTGACCGAACAGGCGCGGGAATTCCTCGAACACCGCAAGGTGGTCGGCATCATCGGCTTTCTCGGCATGCTGTTTTTCAGTTCCACGGCCTTTTCCATGCTTGAAAACGCCATGTCGGTGATTTTTCTCCAGCGGGTCAAGGTGCAACGGCGCAGCTTTCTCATGTCCGCGATCATTCCCTATGGGTACATCTTTTTGATGGGGCTGGGCATCGTGCTGGTGTCGTGCATTGTCGGCGTGATCGAAACGCTGGAAAGCAGCCGCCTGACCATGTTCGGCTGGAGCCTGGACCTGGGAGGCGCCACCGGCGCGGCGCTGTATATCCTGGGGATAGCCGGAGAGGTGCTGATGTTTACCTCCATTTACCTGGTGATGCGCGTGGTGCGGGTCAGGTTCAGGCACGCGCTCATCGGCGGCTTGACCGCGGCGGTGTTGTGGGAGATCACGCGCCGGGTGCTGGTCTGGTATTACGCGTCCGTATCCACGGTAAATGTCATTTACGGTTCCCTCACCATAACGGTGGTAGCCCTGCTCAGCATAGAGGTGGTGGCGCTCATCCTGCTGCTGGGCGCCCAGGTCATTGCGGAGCTTGAGCATGAACCGGGTGAATTGGCCGGGGAGGACCCTCCTGATGCGGGACACGACGATACCGCAAAACGCCATCCCGTCTCTCCCCGATTGTGACGGCAGGTGATCCCACTGTCGCCCGCCCTGGTCCGCCATATCTGGCGGTTATGTCAAACATGACGGATTCCGCTGACGGATTCCTCCCCACCACGCACCCCCAGGCAACATTTTCCCCTGCATAATCTGATCGTTTGCGCTCCCGCTACCCGTACATCTTCTCTGGCTCGTTAGTTGCGAGAGGCATCGGATCATGAAATCAAAACCGTAAGGAGAAAAACCATGTCCGAGCATAACGCGGCAGTCGGGGTATTCAACTCCCACACCGAGGCGGAAACGAGCATCAAAGAGTTGCAGCAGGCGGGATTCGACATGACGAAACTGTCCATCGTGGGCAAGGACTATCACCCCGAGGAGCACGTCGTCGGCTACTACAACGCCGGCGACCGCATGTTGTTCTGGGGCAAGCAAGGGGCCTTCTGGGGCGGCTTCTGGGGGCTCTTGTTCGGGTCGGCCCTGTTCGTCATCCCGGGCATGGGCCCGCTCGTCGTGTTCGGCCCGCTCGTGGGTTGGATCGTGGGGGCGCTGGAAGGCGCCGTGGTGGTCGGCGGACTGAGCGCCCTGGCCGCGGCGCTGTACAGCATCGGCATTCCCCAGGACAGCATCATGCAGTATGAAACGGCGATCAAATCGAACAAATACCTGGTCATTGCCCACGGCACGGCGAGCCAGGCGGCCCAGGCCAAGAGCATCCTCGAAACGGCGGGCGCGACACAAACCGATGTCCACCAGGGGATACGCGGCGAAGAAAACTAGTACATTGTAACCTTTTAAACAGCGCGTCCACAACGGGTC
>JAATGX010000123.1 GCA_015688915.1 Desulfuromonadales bacterium | reverse complement strand
GAACTCATTCGGAATATGGCCAATTTTCGGGGGCACGAGCGGGTGCTGGACCTGTACTGCGGCAACGGCAATTTTTCACTTCCCCTGGCGGTGGAGGTGGGCGCCATCACCGGTATCGAGGAGTACGAGGGGTCTGTTGCGGCAGCGGTCGACAACAGCCTTCGCAACGGGATCAGCAATGCCGGATTCACGGCTTCCGACGCCGCTGTCGCCGTCCGTTGTCTCGTTGCCGGTGGACAGCGGTTCGATACCGTCATCCTTGACCCGCCCCGGACCGGAGCGGCCGATACGGTTCGCGAGCTCCACCTGCTCAAGCCGGAGCGGATCATCTATATCTCCTGCGATCCCAGCACGCTGGCACGGGATTGCGGGCTGCTGGCGGCGGAAGGATACCGCGTCCGCACCAGCGTCCCGGTGGACATGTTCCCGCAAACCTATCACGTGGAAAGTATCACCTTGCTGCAACAAGACTAGGGAGAGGTGGACCGATGGCGTTTCTTGCGCGGCTGTTTTCGAAAAAAGCCGATGATTATCTGGCAAAGGGTGACCGCTACCTTGCATCCCACTGTTTCTTTGATGCGCGGACCGCCTATGAAGACGGGTTGCAAAGGCATCTCGGCGGAAAGGATGCGGAACCGGCCGATGACCTCAGTGGGACGTTCAGGGCAAAGATCGCCCTGGCAAACAGGGCGCTGGCCGAGGCGAATATCGCCGAGGCGGAACACGCCATTGACCGGGGAGCCCATGCCAAGGCGGCGGAGCACCTTGATCTGGCAAAAACGCTGACTGACGATCCGGACCTACGGGAAAAGGCGGAAAAACTGCTTGCAACCTTGGTCGAAAACACCAATGATACAAATAAATTAGCACACTCGGGCGGCGCCTGCGCATCGTGCGCCGCAACAAAACCCGAAACGCGGGCCGCCGCCCGGTATGAAGACCCGGACCTGTCTCCCCTGGACTACTATGATCTTCTGATCCGGCAACTCCCCGGCGATATGTACAGCCGTTATGCCGGATTAGGAGAGAAATTTGCATATGCCTATCTGGCCGCGAGCAGGGATGACCATGCCGAAGCCCTCGCGTTGTTGGAGGAATGGGGCAATGGCTCCTCCGATGATATCTATTGGTATGAAAAGGGGATGATCCTGCACCGGCTCGGCAACACGCAGGATGCCGAGGCAAGCCTGCATGCAGCGGTTGCGGAAAACCCCGGCAACCCGCTGCCGCACCTTGGTCTGGCTCTGCTGTTGATTGACGGCGGGCGTCTGGACGAGGCGGTCGAACGTCTTGATGCGATGATCGCCCGCGAGATCCTTCCTGAAAATGCCAGGATGTTGCGGGGCGACACCTGCCGGTTGGCCGGGGATGCGGATGGGGCGATCGGACACTATGGCACGCTGCTTTCGACCCCCTTTGCCCGGCCAGCGGCTGAAAAGCTGCATGGCGTGCTGCTGCAATGCGACCGGCAGCAGGAAGCCGCCGCCGTATTCAAGCGCTATCTCGGGGGGTGTTGTCACTGAAATGATTTTTTTATACACTGTCAGGGGGAATGGTAATGAACAAGTCTGAACTCATCGAGCGGTTGGCCATCAAAAAGGATGTTTCCCATAAGAGGGCCGAAGATGTGGTCAACATCATTTTCAACTCCCTGACCGACGCGATGGTGGCGGGTGAGCGTGTCGAGATCCGCGGCATCGGCAGTTTTGTGATCAAGGAGTACACCGCCTATACCGGCAGAAATCCGAAGACCGGTAAACCGATCACGGTCCGGCCCAAAAAGCTTCCCTTTTTCAAGGTCGGCAAGGAGTTGAAGGAAAGGGTTCTGGGATAGCCGGTATTCCCGGAATCCGCTTCTGGCGGGGGCTATCGTTGGCCAGCCTCCTTTTGTGCATGCTCTTCCCGAAGAAGGCCTCTGCGGCCTTTTTTTGCAAACTAACAAACAATCTGGAGTGTTCTACCCATGCATCTTAACCTGGTCGAGGGCGCATTGGGCGGTATCGGCCTGTTTCTGCTCGGTATGCGCCTCATGTCGGAGGGGATCCGCACGGTGGCGGACAATCGCATCAGGGGGATCCTGACCGCGTTTACCGTGAACCGTTTTTATTCCGTTCTCTTTGGTGCCGCGATGTCGCTTGCGCTCAATTCGGCCGGCGCGGCGGTCATCTTTACCATCGGGCTGGCAAACGGCGGCGTCCTGACCGTATTCCAGGCCATGAACGTGCTGGGAGGCGTGCTCCTGGGCGCTTCACTGACCCTTCATCTCCCCGTTTTCCCCTACAGCCTGGTTGCCACCCCCCTGATCTTCATAGGCGTTCTGTTCAAGTTCTTTGCCCGCAGGCGCCGTCTGGCCAATGCGGGAGACCTGCTGCTGGGAGCCGGTTTGCTCTTTCTCGGACTGACCCTGCTCGAGGGAAGCTTCAAGCCGTTCGACACCCACCCGTTTTACGAGGTGATCAGCGACGTGTTCTTCCGCTATCCCTATCTTGCCATGCTGTTTGGCGGCGTGATCTCCTGCTTCGTACCGTCGTCGCTCTCGTCCGCATCCATTATCTCCGCCCTGGCCGCCGGCCATCAGTTGAGCCCGGTTCTGGCCGGCAGCATGGTATTGGGAGGGTTTATCGGCGTGGCCGCCATAGCAGGGCTGGCCTCGGTCGGAGGAACCTCGGTCTCCCGCCGGATCGCGGTCATGTTCATCATCATTACCCTTGCCGTGACCCTGCCTCTCGTCGCCCTTACCCCGGCACTGCTCGATACGCTGGCATGGCTGCCTCCGCTCCAGTTTGGCCGGTCCGTGGCGCTGCTCTCGTATCAACTTACCTGGGTTCACACCGTTGCCAGCCTGATGACGGCCACCCTGACGACGAGCCTGAGCGGCCTTCTCTCCCGCATGCCGGGGGCCGTGAAAGGCTATGCGGGCAACGGCGATTCCCCGCAACCCTGCGCCGACTACCTTGACACGCGTATCCTCAATACCCCCACATTGGCGCTTGAACAGGCGCGCAAGGAGATCGTCCGCATGATGTCGGTGACGTCGTACATGTACGCTGATATCCGTGAGATACTTTTCGATTTCGATGCCCGCAGGGCCGAGACCATCAGGCAGCATGAGCAGGTGCTGGACTCCCTGAACCACGAGATCACCATCTTTCTGGCCGCTCTCGCCCATTCCTCCAATGATCCCGAGACGGGATCCGCCATCCCCGACCTGTTGCAGACGGTCACGGACCTGGAACATATCGGTGACCGCTGCGAGGATATTCTCGATTGCATTGTCGATCGGAAGGAAGCCGGCGTGATCTTCTCGGATGCCGCCATGGACGACCTGAAACGCCTTGCCGACGCGGTCAGCGTAACCTTTCTGACCACCGGGGAGATGGTCATGAATGGCCAGGCCCCGGGCGAGGGCGGGCTTCGCGAGGAAAAGGCCAGGGTGCGCGCCATCTTCGAAGAGATAAAGCTGACGCATTTCGAGCGTATCAGCGCGGGTGTCTGCACCCCCCGGGCCACCATACTGTTCACCGAATTTACCTCGGCATTCATGCGGATTGCCGAATTGTGCTGGAACCTCATGGCGGTGCAGGGAAGAAAGAGCTATGAGCGCTAGGGTAGCGGCCATAGATTTCGGCACCAATACCGCCCGCCTGTTGATTGCCGACGAGTGCGGTCCGGCCGGCTTCGAGCATGTGCGTTTGGAACGGGAGATCGTCCGCATGGGAGGCGGGTTCAGCCGCGAACAGGGCCTGTCCCGGGAAGCCCGGGAGCGGGGAATGGCCTGTCTGGCACGGTTTGGTGCGATTATCCGCGAGCATGGGGTTTCCCTGGTCCGGGCGGTCGCCACCAGCGCGGTCCGGGATGCGGTCAACGGTGCGGAGTTCGTGGAACAGGTGCGCCGGGCGACCGGCGTTTCCCTGGAGGTTATCGGGGGAACCGAGGAGGGGAGGCTGACCCTTGCCGGGGTGATGACGGGACTGGACCAGCGGTACGAGGAAGCGCTGATCTTCGATGTGGGCGGCGGCAGCACCGAGTACACCGTGGCGCACGGAGTAGAGGCCCGGTTTATCCGCAGCCTGCCCATGGGTGTGGTCAGGCTCACCGAAGGCAAGGTGACGCCCGATGCCATGCGTGAGAAGATCGGCCGGGAACTGGAACTGCTCGGCCAGGAGATGGATGCGGCCGGGTGCCGGCCCTCTCCCGGTTCACCGCTGATCGGCACGGCCGGCACCGCCACCACCCTGGCCGCCATCAGCATGGAGATGCGGGATTATGATTACCGCAAGGTCAACAACGCGGTCCTGTCCTACACCCGGATCAGGGAGATCTATGAGCGGCTGCTGCCTTTGTCTCCCGGGGAGCAGCTTCATGTTCCGGGGCTGGAGAAGGGGAGGGAGGACCTGATCATTGCCGGCATGTTGATCACCTTGCAGACCATGGAGATGTTCGGGGCGGATGCCCTGAAGGTGAGCGACTACGGATTGCTGGAAGGGCTGGTGATTTCCGGGGATATCGAGGCCTCCGGGTAACCCTCGAGCGGCCACGGTCTTTGCCCTCTCTTCCGCAGCGCGGACCGATGGTCGAGATCTTTTAAAATCCTTCCCATTGCCCGCAGGCGTGCCGGTCCAAAACGGCGATTTCAAACAAATTGCAATCGTTACCGCGTTTTAGTATAGTGCCGAGACTTTATCCACGCTATCCATCTCCACATCACGGCAGGAATGTTGAAATGAAAGAGATCCTTTCCGGCAACGAAGCCATCGCCCGCGGCGCGTTCGAGGCGGGCTGCCGTGTCGCCTGCGCCTATCCGGGCACACCGTCCACTGAAATCCTCGAAAATACGATCACCTATAAAGAGATAGATTCATCCTGGGCACCCAATGAGAAGGTCGCCCTGGAGGTGGCCATCGGTGCCTCCTTTGGCGGCGGCCGGGCACTGTGCACCATGAAGCATGTGGGGGTGAACGTGGCCGCCGACCCGCTCTTCACCCTTTCCTATACCGGTGTAAACGGCGGCCTGGTGCTGGTCACGGCCGACGACCCGGAGATGCATTCATCCCAGAATGAGCAGGATAACCGCAACTACGCCAGGTTCGCCAAGGTTCCGATGCTGGAGCCGGCCGACTCCCGGGAGTGCAAGGAGTTCACCCGCCTGGCCTTCGAACTTTCCGAGCAGTACGATACGCCGGTCATGCTGCGCACCACCACCCGCATCTCCCACAGCAAGTCGCTGGTGGAGTTGGGGGAGCGGGTCACGGACCTTCCCGAGCCGAAACTGGTGAAGAACGCGGCCAAACTGGTCATGTTGCCCGGCAATGCCCGTCTCCGCCACCCCCTGGTGGAGGAGCGCATGGCACAACTCTCCAGGGACGGCTCCACCATGGCCATCAACCGGCTGGAGATGCGCGACAAGGCCGTCGGCATCATCACCTCCGGGGTCTGCTACCAGTATGTGCGCGAGGTGCTGCCCACCGCCTCGACCCTCAAGCTGGGCATGGTCCATCCATTGCCCCACGACCTGATCCGCGAGTTTGCCGCCAAGGTCGAAACGCTTTACGTGGTGGAGGAACTGGATCCCTTCATCGAGGAGCAGGTCAGGGCCATGGGCATCGGCGTGACCGGCAAGGAGATCTTTTCGCTCTGCGGCGAACTGACGCCGGGCAGGATCAGGACGGCATTCGGCCTGCCGGAGGCCGCCGCAAGCCCGGCCGAAAAATTGCCCGGCCGGCCGCCCAACATGTGTCCCGGCTGTCCGCACCGGGGCGTATTCTTTGTCCTCAACCAGCTCAAGGCCTACGTAACCGGCGATATCGGCTGTTATACCCTGGGATTCATGCCGCCGCTTTCGGCCATGGATACCTGTATCTGCATGGGCGCCTCCGTCGGCATGGCCACCGGCGTGACCAAGGTGGTATCGAAGGAAGAACAAAAGCGGGTCGTGGCCGTGATCGGCGATGCGACGTTCCGTCACACCGGCATCAACGGCCTGCTGGACATGGTCCACAACCAGGCTCCGGCCACCCTGGTCATCCTGGACAACCGAATCACCGCCATGACCGGCCGCCAGGACAACCCGGCCTCCGGTTTCACCCTGATGGACGAGCCGACCAGCCGCATCGATTTTCCGTTGTTGTGCAAGGCGCTGGGTGTCAGGCATATCCGGGTGATCAACCCCCTGGACCTGGAGCAGACCCGCCGCGTGCTGCAGGAGGAGATGAACCGCCCCGAGCCGTCGGTGATCATCACCGACAAGCCCTGCGTGCTGGTCAAGCGGGAAGGGGTCTTTCAGAAAGGGCCGGTCTATTCGGTGGAAGTGGAAACATGCACGGGGTGCCGCGCCTGTCTCAGGATCGGCTGTCCGGCCATCGAGTGGCGGCCCGCCGGGGATGGCGGCAGGAAGGGTACGGCCTGGATCGACCCCCTGGTCTGCACCGGGTGCGATGTCTGTCGGCAGTTGTGCAAGTTCGATGCGATCGGGAGGGCGAAATGAGCGGCCGGATCACCAACATCCTCTTGGTGGGTGTCGGCGGGCAGGGCATCCTGCTGGCCTCGGAGATCCTTTCGGAAACCTGCATGCTGGCCGGCTTCGACGTGAAAAAGAGCGAAATTCACGGCAAGTCCCAGCGGGGCGGCAGTGTGGTTTCCCATGTGCGTTACGGCAGGCAGGTCTTTTCTCCCCTTGTGCCGGAGGGGGAGGGGGACATCCTGTTCGGCTTCGAGTTGATGGAAACCTGCCGGTCGTTGCCGCTGCTCAAACCGGGCGGCACGGTGGTGGCCAATGACCTGAAGATCGCGCCGCCATCGGTATTGATGGGACAGGAATCCTATCCCGAGGGGCTGGAGGACCGGATCGAGGCGCTATTTCCCGGTTTTCTGCTGGTGGACGGCCAGGGACTGGCCAGCGAGGCGGGCAATCCCCGTGCGGCCAATACGGTCCTGTTGGGCGCGGTTTCCCGGCGACTTGACATTGCCGAGCGCTACTGGCTGGAGGCCCTGGAAAAGATGGTGCCGAAAAAGGCATTGGAAGTGAACAAACAGGCCTTCATGATGGGCCGTGCGCTGTAGGAGGCGAATGATGACGCTGCTCGAATCGGTACTGGAGGCCAACAGGGGGTTTGTCAGACCCAACGCCTTTCCGCCATTGCCCAAATCCCCGGCCAGGCAGTTTGCCATTTTCACCTGCATGGACACGCGGCTGGTGGATTTTCTCGAACCGGCCATGGGGATCAAACGGGGTGAGGCCAAGGTCATAAAGAACGCCGGCAACACCATCGTCGATCCCATGGGGGGCGCCGTGATCCGCAGCCTGGTTGCGGGCATCTTCATGCTGGGGGTCGAGGAGGTCTTTGTCATCGGTCATCGCGATTGCGGCATGGCCGAGATTGACGCCGAATCGGTGAAGAGCGCGATGATCAGACGGGGCATATCCCCTGATGTCATCGATATCCACGTCCCTGACCTGAAACAGTGGCTGGGGATCTTTTCACACCCCATCGAGAACGTGGAGCGGGTGGTGAAGATCCTGCGCCACAATCCGCTGATCCCCAGGGACGTCCCGATTCACGGCCTGCTGTTCTGCCCGAATGACGGTCACCTGGATGTCGTGGTCAACGGCTACACCGGGGAAAGCTTCGCGGCCACGCTTGAGTGATGAAACATGAAATCTGCCACAGAGACACGGAGACACAGAGGAAAAGCAAGAGAAGACAGAATCTTTAGCAGGTTGTTGAATTTCAACTAGCTGTTTTTGCTGATTTATGATACATTTTTGCGCATAATACTTCGTAATCCTTGAGGAAAATTATGCGCGGACAAG